>JAHFQG010000054.1 GCA_023266415.1 Francisellaceae bacterium
AAATATCTTAACATTGAGAACATCCACGGGCGAGGCACGCCTCGCCCCTACAAAATCACAGTTAGATAGTTGACAATATAATGGCGGCGGATATAATAGGGGGACATTTTATTTCCAGGAACTCAGCCATTATGCCCAAACGACGTACTTCTAACTCAGAAAATACCCTTTTTACCAAAATGACGCATCTGTCTCTTTCACAAGAGCAAGAGGTGCTGGTTCAGCCATCTTCTAACCTACCCAATAACCTTCCTGCCGAAATAACTCATTCGTCTCCTTCACAAGAGCAAGAAGTGCTCGTCCAAAAATTACGTCAAATGTTTGACCAACAACGAAAAACCATTCGAAACCTACGACGCGAAAATAAAAAATTGAAATACGAAAATAAACAATTAACAGAAGACAAGGACTACTTTGAGGGACTGTCAAACGAATATGTCGACGACATTTTTGAGAAGGATGACGAGTTATTCTCGATGGTGGAAGAACTGGAATCAGAACAGAAAGAACGGGAATCGATCATGGAAAGACTGGGATCTGTAAAGCGAGAACTAATGCGCTTTGTACACTACACTCAGCAACGTGATGTTGAGGAAGCTTTGGGAAAACGCCCTGCCATTACTACTACTCCCATCGCCCGCAATGTGAAACCGTTTCTAATCACAACATTTGAACCTGACACTTCCGGCCCTGGCGAAACATTTCCCCCTCAACGCGCGGAGGGGGATACTCCGGGAGTACATATGTCGGCTTTACATCCGTAAAAATGACGCGGGGGTGACATAGGAAGCCCTTTTCGAAAGCCATTCTTTAGTTAAGCTGGCAGAACTCGGTCGGATAACCCTTGTTCGCTGGCCCTTCTAACCCTTACCCCCAGTGTTTTATGAAAAACCTTCTGAATCTGAAAAAAATTCGTTATTAGGGGCCAAGAACAAGCGGTAACCGAGCGAGTATCTGCCAGCCAAGGAAGGACATAATACTGGACCCTACCCCCTTCGCTGGGGTGACAAGAAAATACGCTGGGGTGACAAATGCGGCACTGGAGCTAAAGGCTCACGGGGTGACAGGAAAAAATTAGATCATAGGGCATGAGTCGTTACTTTTGCTTTTTGGGTGCGGGGATGCAAATCAAATAAGACGGCTTGGATCAACTCCAAGGCAGCGGCTCCTTGGTACACATTGACGTACCGATGGAGCCCATTGGGGGTTGAAAACCAGGGATGGGCTGTTTCAAAAAACACGGCATTGTCATACCACCCATAATGGCTGTGTAGGTTATGAATGAGTCGGATCCCTCTGGCAGTCAAGGACACAGCGCTACCCACATACAACACCACTTCCACCCCCCGCCGTTCCGCGGATTCTATGAGAGTTTGGCACAGAGGGGCTTCTTCTGCGGATAACTGGGGAATAGATAATACGATCCGTTGTTTAGCCTCTTGAAAACAATCCTGTAAAAAAGTCAACAAGGTTTCTCCGATTAAACATCGGGTACGTACAGGCAGGCCCACTTGTGGGTACAATTGGTGTTGAGACAAAGCATGCTCTGGTTTTGAAAATAGCCATTTGGCTAACTTTCCGGAAGGGCTATGGGTATTCGGATCAAAAATTTCCATATCCCCCATGACCATCAACCCTTCTTTAGCACATAAAGCCACTCGATTTAACAGAGAAGGTTGGGTATCAAAGACAAAAGGTCGGGGGGAGGTGGTGGTACACACAGGACTAAAGATAACCCACGGAGCAGATTTTCCGTTTAATTCAGAGAAAGTCCACACAGGAATATCACCCAAGGCAGCCTCTTGTAAGGCCTGTTGCAAAGCCTCTTTTTGAGCCGAAAATGGGGTGACGATGGCCGCTGGATGCTTATGCACTTGCAACCACAATATAATTTGTCCTACTTCGGCCCGATTGATCTCACCTTCAGAGGCCATATGGTTTTTAATATGCAAATAATTAAACGCTGGGTAACCATAGCGTGCTTTAATTTGGCTGGCAGCCACCACCTGAGGGATATACCCGTTCGATTGAACATAGGACAAGATATCGGCTCGAGTTTCCGTGTTGTAGCGCAACTGGAGGCGGATAGTACCGGGGGGCTGGGTAAAATCGGTTTCTTGATAGCGGCTTTTTAGGGATGCCAGACGCCCCCAGGAAGATTGGCTGATAAGATATCCATTAAATTCTAACTCTTCCAGCGCGGTTTCATCGGCTTCTAATCCAGCAGCTTCGCATAAACCTTGTTCTTCTGCGGGCGTTGTATGACAAGGAGGAAGGCTCAGGGTGTTATCGGTTAGTGCTATCGCTCGTTGGCAATGGTAGGGTAAAACATAGAGAGAAGACAAATGGGAAGCTTCATCTGCTATCCAGGTATGCCATAGGCAGGCATTTGGGACAACGTCTGTGGGGGAAGCCACAGTGACATACGGCGGAATATCGGACAAAAGTGAGCGCGCTTCCCAGTAATGTTGAGTCCATAAGTGCAAGGGATAGCGGAAAGTTTTGTCTAAAAAGTCATCGCCCCAATCAGCCTCGCCTTGCATTTGTTGAAATTGTAGCCACGCCAGCTCGACCCGGCTTTTTTCTGCCATATGCATACACACGGGTATAAGGGTTTGATGGAGCAAAGCGCGTTTGGCGCGAATGTTTTCTATGCCTTGTTGGTAGGTTTGTTCAGCTCTGCGGCGCTGTCCGGGTTGAAGCCAAACGGTTTTCCAAAACGTGGATTTCGTCTCCCTGTCTTCTGCTTGTAACTGTTCCAGTTCCGCTTCCAACCGTTGGTCTTGTTGTTGCAGTGTCGCCAACCGTGCTTCTACTCCTTCTGGGTATAGAGTTTGTAATCGTTGTAAAACCGTTGAACGTTGTGATGCTTTTTTCAGTCCCAGCAAGAGGGTGGTATGCAACGTGATGATGGTTTGGTGTATTTGGGTAATGGCAGTGGCTAAATCGGGGATACGGGTACGAGACAGGCGTTGGTAGCATTTTAAAAAATCTGGCAGCCAAGATTGGGCGAGGGGATCTTCAAAATCGATACTTTGTTGCCATTTTAAACGCCATGCGGCGCCATGGGGGGTGGTAAGGAGAATGCGTGGGGGATCGGTTTGGTGCACGGCAGCATTCACCCAACAGCTGCTCACATACGCTTGAATGAGGCGCTCTTTGCCTGTGAACACGGGGGTTTCAATGGCTTGAATATCGCCTGGTTGGAGTGTTAAAAGGTGAGATAAAGCCTGTTGTTGGCTATCATCCAGTGCTTTTGGGGTAGGTTGAGCCACATAATGTGTTAAGGGGGGTATGCTGGACAAGGGGCCTTCGGGTGTTGTGTCTTGAAATAAGGGGACACAATGGGGCTTAAAGGTATCCCAATGGGTTAACAGGGGTTGTAGTGCGGGGTTATACACCGCTTCTTTTTCAGCGAAAGCGTGCCAATACGACAAAAGTGCCTGTTGCATGGTATTCTCTTAGGGGGTATCGCGTCGTACGGCGATGGTAGCGTATTTGTTTCGTTCTTTTTGGCGAGAAGGATTTTCAGTGGTTCGTTCAGCATTATAGTGTTGCAAAAACTGATCGACCTCACTTTGGTAATTTTTTTGAGTATTGGGGAATTTTGAACGTCGCAAGAGTGATTGGATAAAACGACGCATGATAGCCTTCCTTAGTAATAGGGGTTTTCACCCACGGTATGATCGGTGATGTCTTTCACTGCGGTGATGCCGGGGAGTTGTTCCATGAGAGAGCGTTCGATGCCTTGTTTGAGGGTAACATCCACCATGCCACAACCATGGCACCCTCCGCCAAATTGTAGAACAACCACCCCCTCTGAAGTAATATCCACCAATTGCACCATGCCACCATGGTTGGCCAGATTAGGGTTAACTTCTGAGTTGAGGAGGTAGGTGACTTGCTCCCATAAAGAGGCGCTCTCTGGGGGTTTATGGCCACGAACGTGGGGGGCTTTGATGGCCAGTTGGCCGCCCAAAGCATCGGTTTGGTAGTCGATGTGGGCGTTTTCGAGATAAGGGGCACTGTCTTTATCGATAAACAGGGTAAACTGAGGATAAGAAAGTAAGATATCGTCACTTTTTTCGCCACAGGTGGGACAGAAAGACACGTTAATATCGGCGGTTGGCAGACCTGGGTGGTCGAGTGACAGGCGTAAGGCGAGGTTAGGGAGGGGTTCTTGTTGTAGCAGATGGTGGAAATGCGCTTGGGCCGCCTCTGTAATTTGGATAACTAACAAAACATTCTGCTCCCCAGAAACTGAAAACTTCCCTATTCTACTGCACCCCCACCCCTTCCACAACCTTTCAAAATACACTACCCTTATGGGAGTAAGGGCTATTTAGAGGGAACTTTCATGCCAGATCCCAGTACATTGGATTTTAGAGGGCAAGCGGAGCAAATGATGCGCATCATTGAAGGGCGCCTGCACATTGGGCAACGCCAAGCAGCTTTGGAGTTTTTAATCTTAAAATTCAAAGCGTTATATGAGCAAGGCGTGATTAGTGGTCGGCAGTATGAAAAAGAAGGCATTTACCCCTATACTTCTATTGATGACGATCAACGAAGAGGGTAAATCATGGTCACGGAACCTACTGGTAGGATCACTGCTTTTTTGAATAGCTTAGGCTCCAGTGCCGAGGTGGCTCCTATTAAAAATTATATTAACAGCGGTTCAAACACGTCAGAGCAATTGGATCGGATATTACTCTTAGAGGCAGAGTTGGGGCCCAACACCAATTTAGCCAACCCGACAATAGTTCAGCGAGCCGTAGAGATTGTCAAACAACTAGAAGAGGTTCCCAAAAAATCATTTAGGAATCAATTTTAAAACCAGCCTCTACCTTTTCTTACAAAATTTCGGTATGATGCCCCCCTATTGTTAGGCAACTGGCCACATTAGGAGCGATGTCATGTATTTATGTCAGTTTTCTTCTTTCTCTAAAAACGCTGAAACAACTCCCTGGACGCATTTTGAGGCGTTGTTGGACAAAGCAGAACATGATATGGCGATTACTCCAAAAGAAGCAGAGATAGCTTTTTCCAAAGATTTGGCCGTTCTGAGGGAAAAGTCAGTTAAAAAACAAACAAGGCCATGAGAAATTTGACCACGGTATATGCCGCACCCTCTGGGGAAAGATTACCGGTTGAAAAAATCTTTCGTTGGGAAATACCGGGTGGGGCTTCCTCATTCTCGGCAGACAAACTGCGAGACTGGATTTTTACCCAATATAACCCATTCAAAGACAGCTTGCTGACTATTTTAAAAAAAGAACCTCTCCCTACTCTCTTCTCTTGGAAACCTGTTGCCTTTGAATGCAGCTATGTCCAGTTCTTTTTTCCTATTTTTTTACTGTCTTATCTCTACCATAAGCAAGGAAAAGCGGCCCCTTTAAAGGTATTATCCTATTTAGAACAATATCTTTCCCCGGTGATAGGGGCTTCCTACCCAGCCATCAAAACCACTGACATCTGTGATGCTTTTTGGGCGGTTGAATACCCCATGGCATTGGCTTATCTGACGTTAGCCACCCAAATGCAACATACGGCCAACCCCCTTTTATTCCAAAATTGTCTGGCCTTAGTACACCATATTCTAGCCCGTTATTATCCGGATGCTGTCAAGCAGCTACTAAAAACCCCCAATACCTGGATTGATTCCTTTGAGGATGTGGCTGTTTTTTTGGACAACCCCATTTTGCCTGAAACAACCCCTTGGTTTACATTGATCCGTCACTTGTCAACAGCGACACATGACCAATATCTGCCCATTGCCCGTGACTTAGCGGGAGAATTAGGCATATTGGTTTCTTGGGCATTAGATGAGTCTTCTTTTTTAAAGGTACTCTATCCAGTCCTTGCAGCGCCTGGCATCACCACGGAGCCCTTGAAATTCACCTTAGAAGAAAAATTGCACCGATTAACAGAATTTTTCCGAACGGATTTTACGCAAAAATCTTGTTTAGACCGTTTACTGCAGTCTTGGCTCCTGCATCATATGGTGTTAGATCGGGTAAAAAACCTCCCCAACACCCCATTCCCTAAGTACTACAATGAATATTTAAATCATTTATTACGATATGCCACCCTACAGATGGCCGAACACGCTCAATATACAATACTTCGCCATTTCCCTACTTATCTCGCCCAAGAGCGCATGATGTCTTTAGAACGACTCATCTTAAATGAGAATCAACAGCCATGTGCCCAAGATCTCCCCAGTACGATGAATTTTAACCCAGATAAACCCCCTCCTTATGAGATTTTTTGTCATCAAATTGGCATTTTATGCCCTCATCTTCCGGTACAGACCTTCCAAAAAGGATCACTCAACGAGTATGAATTCAAACTAAGGTGGGAGTTATTACAGACTTTAACCCAAAGTCTCCCCCGCATCCTACAGTTTGGTCAACAAATTGCCACAGAGAGCCATTTTTCTCCTAAATCGTATGAACGAACCCTTCAAAAACGGGCCATCATTTTAAATGAGCAATACGCTGAAATTGCCCCGTTTATCGACCAAACGGATTATTTTAAACAAGTCTTTTTAGAAAACATAACCATTTTTCACCACGATCTCACCCTATATCTTCAAGAACACTTTTTTGAATTTCCTACCACCATCAGCAAAAGTCAGTCTTATGACATATCTTCCAGTGTTTATCAACAAACCATTGCCCATCAATTATTTCCTTTTTGGGAAACTTTGAGTGATATGATCAAGTTGCCCATTCTACCCTGGCCTGAATACCAGAAAAAAATAAAACCTGTCACCCACCCATTACACCCGGTGTTAGCGACATTGACCTCCGAACTCGAACCCTCCCATCCTCTGCTGTTTTGGTTAGAAAGCTTAATATTGGTGCAGCACCCCCCTTTTCAAAATTATGAAAATTGGACCCAAGCGGTGCTCCCTTGGGTTAAATGTGGGCTAGAAACGCACTGTATCACCCCTGGAATAAACTATCCTTGGGATGGATCTAATAAGCCTATGTTTCTTAAAACGTTCTTACAGAACAGTCTTATATCGAAGCCAGTTAAGCAACTTGCAGAAGCTTGTTTAAAATCCTGGCCTCAAGATTTGCCTTCTGCGTTATCGACCCTACCAATTCAACTCATTTTAGATAAAATAAAGGCTTATTTACCCTCGACCTCTTCTGTATTAGATACTCTAAAATCCATGCTATTTCCAGCTGTCTCACCTCTTTCTTTTCCCACGCCTACGCCTAAAAAAACGCCCTCTCCCTCTGTATCAACTACCCAATCTTCAGCTATATCTTCCTCTTCAGAGAAACAAAATGCATCCCAGATTAAGCAATTAAAAAAATTGCTTAATCTGGCTGAAAAAGAATTGGTTCATTTTCAAGAAACTCAAAAAACATTATCGAGTGTTCAAGAGGAAAATAAAAAATTACAAGAAGATATCACCCGTACTCAGCAACAAGGGGACGAAAAGTACCACCAATTAAAAGCACAATTAATCGAAATACAGAACCATTGTACG
>JAHFQG010000055.1 GCA_023266415.1 Francisellaceae bacterium
AGAAACCCCAGACTGGATTGCCTTCAATAAGCCTTCTGGGTTGGCGGTGCACAGTGGCAGTGGGGTGCCCGTCGGGGTTATTGAGGCCCTCAAAGCCCATTGGCCCCATACCGATAACTGGGAGTTGGTCCATCGGATAGACAAAGAAACCTCCGGGTGCCTTCTGGTGGCCAAAAAACCTTCTGTTTTAAAAATGTTGCAACAAGACTGGCGCGCTGGGGAGATCCAAAAATCGTATTGGGCGCTGTTGGCAGGGCCTTTTGGGCGTGATAAGCGAGTGAACGCTCCTTTACACCGCACTGTGCGAGGGCAAGAGCGGTTTGTGGTGGTAGATGAAACAGGCAAGCCCTCTTGTACGGATTTTAAGGTAAAAGCGCGCTATCATGAAGCCACGTTGGTCTCAGCTCATTTACACACAGGTCGAACCCATCAAATTCGGGTACATGCTACGCATATTCAGCATCCGGTGTTGGGTGATCCAAAATATCATACAGAGTTATCCGCTCAACTAAGCCGGAAATGGGATATTCATCGGTTGTGTTTGCATGCCGAACACCTATCCTTTAAAGTGCACGGTAAATCAGTTACACTGAAAGCCCCCTGTGGACCCATTTTAGAAAATATTTTAAAATCGTTAGGATAGCAACATATGTCAAATACCTGGGAACAAAATCTTATCCAAGAAGTCCTGCTGGCACAAGTCCAAGAACAAAAACGTCGCCGTCGGTGGGGTATTTTCTTCAAATTACTCGTTGTGGGCCTGATTGTGTTCAGCGTGTGGCAAAATTATAAACCCAATGCCACAGGCCCCGTAAAACATGCCCATACCGCACTTATTGAGGTACGAGGCATTATTGGCGGTGAGGAAGTAGATGCCGACGATGTGGTACAAAGTCTCAGACAAGCCTTTAACCAAGACAGCGCCAAAGCGATTATTCTACGCATCGATAGCCCTGGCGGAAGCCCTGTGCATGCGGGGTACATTTATGATGAAATTATGCGCCTTCGCAAACAAAAACCAGAGAAAAAAATATATGCGGTTATTGAAGAAGTGGGCGCTTCAGCGGCCTATTACATCGCTGCTGCCGCCAATGATATTTATGCCAATCGGGCCAGCATTGTGGGCTCCATTGGGGTTATTATGCCCAATTTTGGCTTTATGGACAGCATGAAAAAGTTAGGTGTAGAACAAAGAACCATTACCTCAGGGGATCACAAAGGCTTCTTAGATCCCTTCTCTCCCATGAAACCGGATGAAAAAGCCTTCGCCCAAACCCTACTCAATACCATCCATCAGCAATTTATCGCCGCTGTCAAAGAAGGGCGGGGAGAACGCCTGAAATCCGATCCTGTGTTATTTTCGGGATACTTCTGGACGGGTGAACAAGCCGTGGGCCTAGGCCTGATTGATGGTTTGGGGAGCACCGGCAGCGTCGCACGCGATATCATTGGCATCGAAGATGTGTATGATTATACCATTAGCCGAAATTGGATAGATCGCCTCACTCATCGAATGGGTGCCACGCTGCGGATCCAATTGCCTCCCTTGGGGGCCTCTTTCCAGTGAGGGAAAAGCACCCCCTGGAAAGCGCTTTAGGATATGCATTCCAAAATCCGGCCTTACTCACGCTGGCACTCACTCACCGCAGTGCCAGCGTTCGTCACAATGAACGCTTAGAATTTTTAGGTGATTCGGTCTTACATTGGACTATTACCCAATGGTTGTACCACCATTTCCCCAAAGCCACAGAAGGGGAGCTTACTCGCCTCAGAGCCACCCTGGTCAACGAAGACAGTTTGTATCAAGTGGCGCAAACGCTTCAACTGTCTTTACATATTGTGGTGGGTACAGGTGAAAAAAAAAGTGGCGGATTTTTACGCATATCCATTTTGGCCGATGCGGTTGAAGCTCTCTTAGGCGCTATTTATCTCGACAGCAATTTTCAAACCGCTGAGCAATGCTTACTCTCTTGGCTGAAAGTGCCTTTGGCAGCCGCTTCGCTCGATACCTTAACAAAAGATTATAAAACCACCTTGCAAGAATGGCTCCAAGCTCGCGGATATCCCTTACCCAACTATGCCTTAGTGCAATCGTTTGGCCCACCCCATGCCCCTCGGTTTAAAGTGTCTTGCACCGTGCCTGTGCTCATGAGAACTTTCTTGGCAGAAGCTTCCAGTCGTAAAGTCGCGGAACAAAAAGTGGCAGAGCAAGTGTTGGAGGTGCTCCATGACACTTTCCCCTGATATCAAACGCTCTGGTTTTGTGGCCATTGTGGGTCGGCCTAATGTGGGTAAATCATCTTTGCTAAATGCTTTGGTAGGCCAAAAAGTAGCCATCACCTCTTTCCATCCACAAACTACCCGGCACCAAATTCAAGGCATAAAAACCACGGAGTCCACCCAAATTGTATATGTCGATACGCCAGGTATGCACTTGGGCCAAAAAAAAGCCCTGAATCGCCTCATGAACAAAGCGGCCCAGTCTGCCTTACAAGAGGTGGATGTGGTGGTTTGGATTATAGAAGCAGGGCGCTTTACCGATGAAGACGATCTGGTATTAGAGGCGGTGCATCATCTGCCTTGCCCTGTGGTATTGGCCATCAATAAAGTGGATAAAATAAAAGATAAAACCGCTTTGCTGCCTCTCATCGCCGATTTGTCTCAAAAAATGACCTTTCACGATATTATACCCATCTCCGTCAAAACGGGGGCACAATTGGATGTGTTAGAAAACATTTTAATGTCTCTCATGAAAAACGACGTCTTTTACTTTGAACCTAATGTCGTTAGTAATCGTTCCCAATTTTTTCAATTGTCCGAACTGGTGCGAGAAGCGGCTATAAACGAGTTAGCCGAAGAACTACCGCACGCCATCACCGTTGAAATAGAAGGTTTCTCTAAAGAAGGAAAACAATACCAAATCGCAGCTGTCCTCTGGGTAGAACGCGAATCTCAAAAACCCATTTTGATTGGCGAAAAGGGCGAACGACTCAAAATTATCTCCACCAACGCCCGCTTGGAAATAGAACAGTACCTCCAAGCCCCCGTTTTTTTACAAGTTTGGGTGAAGGTCAAAGAACATTGGCGCGACAATGCCACTGCCCTGCGGCAGATGGGGTATGATCCCAACCATGAATCATTCTGAAGCATTCGTTCTGCATGTCCGTCCTTACCTAGAAACCAGCGCCTTGATCTCATTGTATACGGAGCAAAATGGTTGGCTAAACGCCATCGCCAAGGGGTGCCGACGTCCTAAAAATCCCCTCAAGGGCCTCTTGCAACCTTTTCAAAAAATCACCCTGTCTTGGTTGCCCAAACCCACCTTATCCCTCATTGTAGAGGCTGATTTAAGTGAATGGCTTCATCCTACCACCCAAATGGGCCGTATGGCTGGGTTTTATGTGAATGAGCTTCTGTATCGGTTGCTACCCAACCATGAAGTGATCCCCACCCTTTTTACGGATTATATCCATACGGTACAACACCTGGATACTCCCGAACTTGACCCCATTTTACGCATATTCGAGCACCAACTCTTATCCGCCATGGGGTATGCCATCGATTGCGATGCAGATGAAGCAGGCCTACCTATACGGGTAGGGGGATATTATCGATATCACCCCACTCAACGGTTTATTGAGGTGCCCCAAGGTCAGGAAGGCATATCGGGAGAGAGCATTTTGGCTTTGGGTCGAAATATGATAGAGTTGCCTCACTATCGTGATATCAAAAAAATACTACAACTGGCATTACATATCCATTTGTCTGGAAAGCCCTTGCAAAGTCAGGCACTAATAAGGAGTTGGTTGAATGACAAAACTGGGGGTTAACATCGACCATATGGCCACCTTACGACAAGCTCGTGGAACCCCCTATCCAGATCCCCTTTTTGGCGCTTTGTTGGCCGAACAGGCAGGGGCTGATAACATTACCCTCCATTTACGAGAAGACAGACGTCATATCCAAGACCGAGACTTGTGGGCTGTCAAAGAAGCCCTTCAAATTCCCCTCAATTTTGAAATGGCCCTCACGGATGAAATGCTGCAAATTGCTGAAAAACTCCAGCCTTGGCAGTGCTGCCTAGTCCCCGAAAAACGGGAAGAACGTACCACAGAAGGGGGCTTAGATGTGCTCTCCCACCCAGCGGTTTTAAAATCGGCCATTCAACGATTGCAACAAGCCGGCATACGGGTATCCTTATTTATTGAGGCCAACGCCACCCACATAGAAGCAGCGCAGCAATTGGGCGCAGATGCCATTGAAATACACACAGGTACCTATGCTGAGCAACCCTTGGGGAGTGAGACGCAAGCCACGTGTTTGGCAGCCATTCAACAAGCCGCTGAGCGGGGCGCTCGCCTAGGATTAGAAGTGCATGCAGGCCATGGACTACACTATCATAATGTACAGGCAGTTTCTGCGATTAAATCCATTGAAATCCTCAATATAGGACATGCAATTGTGGCTCAGGCTGTGTTTGTGGGGTTAAAAGAGGCCGTGCAAGCTATGAAACAGCGGATCTGCTGTCACCCCAGCCTAAGCTCGGGTTCCGTATGATTGTGGGTATTGGCACCGACTTTGTGAACCAAAAACGAATAGCCAAGATATTGGGCCGTTTTGGACAACGCTTTATTTGCCGTATTTTGGTCCCCTCCGAACGCCATCGCTACGAACAATCCGTCCAAAAAGCCGCTTTTTTGGCCAAACGATTTGCGGTAAAAGAAGCATGTGCCAAAGCCTTAGGGTGGGGCTTCCGAGGTGGGGTGAGTTTTCAAGATTTTACAGTGATCAATAGTCCTCAAGGCCAACCTCAAGTGCGTTTGTCCGGTCAGGCTGGAAAGCGTGCCGCAGCTTTGGGGATCACAAATATTCAGGTGAGTATCAGTGATGAAAGCACCCATGCGTTGGCTTTTGTTGTCTTGGAAGGCTTGAACAAGGAAAAACACGATGTGCTACAAACATTATAACGCCAATTGGGCTTTATTAGGTGCGGCAGGGGTAGGGGTTATCACCGCGCTGAGTGGTTTTGCCGTGCCCTTACAAGTCGCCGGGGTGGTGAGCGATATTTTCATCCGATTGTTACAGTTTTTGAGCTTACCTTTGCTTTTTTTCGCCTTAGTGTCGACTTTGTCTGGCTTAGATAATTGGCGTGAGCTTGCTACCTTGGGGCGACAAATTTTAAAATATACCCTGTTCACCACCTATATTGCGGCTTTGATTGGATTACTCTTTTTAATCATTTTAGAACCACAAGTCACTCATGAGTTCCAAGAGGCTGTCATTTTGCCTGAAATTACCCATAATTCGTATTGGCAATTTTTGTGGAAAATTATTCCCAATAATTTTTTTCAAGCCTTTGTGGAAAACAATGTGATGGGGGTAGCCTTTATTGGCATTTTGCTGGGGTTGTCTATTTTAAAGTTAGACGAAAAACAAAAAGAAACTTGCAAAGAACTCTTTTCAGGCTTATTTTCAGCCCTCTTAAATATGGCACAATTCATTATTGCCTTGATGCCTTTAGGTGTCTGGGCTTTTGTTACGTTGTTAGTTCAAGAAACCCTGGTTAAACCAGAACAATTTCAAATTTTAATGCTCTATACGGCTTGTGTGTTGGGGGCCAATGTAGTACAAGGGATGGTGGTTTTGCCGCTGCTGTTAAAGTCAAAAGGGATATCGCCCAGTCGGATTTTCATGGGTGTTTTGCCTGCGCTTACCACGGCTTTTTTTACAAAATCGTCTAGCGCGACTTTACCTATCACGTTAAAATGCCTCAAAGAACGGTTACGCGTGGACGCTAAAACCGCGAATACGGTGACGCCTTTGTGCACCGTGGTGAACATGAATGGTTGTGCGGCTTTTATCGTTATTACGGTGTTGTTTGTGTCTATGCACGCGGGGATCCATTTCAGTGCTCCTGAAATGCTGCTCTGGACCGTCATGGCCACTGTTGCGGCTATTGGCAATGCCGGTATCCCCATGGGTTGCTATTTCCTCACCAGTGCCTTTTTAGTGAGTATGAACGTACCTTTAACAGTGTTAGGGTGGATTTTACCCATTTATGTCATCATCGATATGGTAGAAACAGCACTGAATGTTTGGTCAGATGTCTGTATCACCAGCATCATAGGGGCTCAACGGTCTCAAGTCCCCTGTCCTATACTATAAGTATAGATTTCCCTCTGGAGTTCACTATGCGTCCGCGACTGGCGTTGCATCATTTCGGGATAGACACGGTTTATCATACTTTCAGGGAAAATTGCGCCAAAGGATACCCCTTAGAAACTATCCGAGATCTACTCGAAGAGCACGCCATCCCCGCCGATGAAATCTCTTCGGGCTTAGAACGATTGTTGTTTACTGTGGTGGCATTTATGAAGAACCAGAAACAAAATAACGTTCCTTTTTCAGAAACAGAACATTATTTATTACAACAGGGGTATACCAAAGAGATAATTCATTTGGCTTACTTGCGCGTATACCATACTCAACATTAAACCGGTAATTCAACCGCCATTAAATCATCCACCGCATGATTAAATCGCTCCAAGGCGGTGGCAACAGAGGGCTCAGTCGGATACGCCAATTGTTTTTCTAAGTGCGCTGCCGCATTTTTCAACTCAGGGACACCACAATAACACGCCGCGCCATGGAGCTTATGCACATGATCTCGCATTTTTTTCCACTGTTGTTCTGCATACATCTGATTGATACGGGCTTTATCCATGTTCAATAACTCTAAAAGTCCTCTCAACATTTCACGCGCAATTTCTGAGTTACCTCCAGTTAGTTTGAGAGATAAATTCCAATCAATAGGGGAGTTTTCAGGAAACACAATGGGCGCCATGACTTCTGTTTTAGGCGCTGTCCACTTGTCTAATATATCTAATAAAACAGCTTCATCAATGGGTTTGCATAAATAATCTTCCATGCCTGCTTTTAATAAGGCCTCTTTTTCAGAAATCATGGCATGTGCCGTCAGGGCAATAATTGGGGTCGCTTGATTGGGCCCCGTGGTTTTTCGAATTTGTCGCGTGGCTTCAATACCATCCATCTCAGGCATCTGAATATCCATCAAAATCAAATCAAAGTCATTGGTTTGACATGATAAAATAGCCTGAGGACCCGATTCTACCGTGGTGACTCGAATTTCCAACTGATTTAACAACGCTTGCATCAGTTTTAAGTTAGCTGGATAATCGTCCACCACTAAAATATTCAATCCTCGATGTAATGCTGTATTCGATAACACGGGCGGAGGCGATAAATCTGGGTTAATACTGTGTAAATCAATTTGAAAAAGAAGGGCTAAGCCTTCCAACAGCTTTTGCATGCGAAGCGGCTTCGAAAAGTTAATGTCTGCCCCACCGGCCTTGAGCAGGGATTGATACATATTCGGATCTGTCTGATTAATCAAAAACCCAATGGGCACAGTGGAATATCGTTTGACCGTCTGAATGAGAGACTGAATGGCTTGT
>JAHFQG010000008.1:0-8465 GCA_023266415.1 Francisellaceae bacterium
ATTCCGTGCCAGGAGGGCTACATGAATATAGGAGCCGATACCAGGCAGGGTAATATTTTGGTTAGACACGGAAATGGCTTCGGAGGCGACCACAAAGAACCAGCTGGCTGAAAGAGACATCATGGTGTTCCAGAGCAAGCTGGGCAGGGCGAAAGGCACCTCGATGCGCCAAAATTGTTGCCAGGCATTTAAATGAAACATGGCCGCGGTTTCCCGCATTTCTTTGGGGGTATTTCGGAGTGATTGGTAAAAGCTCAAAATCATGTTCCACGCTTGGGAGGTAAAAATGGCGAAAATAGCGGCGCATTGGGGGCCCAAGAGACTGCCTGGAAAAAGGTAGATGAATGACATAATTGTTACCGACTGAAACCCTAAAATGGGAATAGACTGCATAATGTCGATGAGCGGAATAATCATTTTTTCTGCTCGTCGGTTTTTGGCGGCCAGGGTGCCCAAGGTAAAAGTGGCTAAGAAGGAGAAAAAGAGAGCAATCAGCATGCGGAACACGGAGCTGGCGGAATATTGAAATAAATTTAGAGGGTTTAAGGAGATGGGAATGGCGTCGCCAATGTTGTAGGGGGAAGCCATTCCGCTCGCCCCCATAAGTATGGCAGTTATCAAACTTATAATAACAATGAGAATAGGTAAATCCCAAACGGTAAACGCTCGTTGGTAACCACCTTTGGGAGTTTCATAGTGAGGTGTGTTCATAAGGGTAGCATAGCAGGAATGTCCTCTTATGTTATAGATACCAGCGCAGGCTGGTATCCAGTTGTGTCATACCAGCGCAGACTGGTATCCAGTTGTGTCATACCAGCGCAGACTGGTATCCAGTTGTGTCATACCAGCGCAGGCTGGTATCCAGTTGTGTCATACCAGCGCAGGCTGGTATCCAGTTGTGTCATACCAGCGCAGGCTGGTATCCAGTCTCATAGAAGTCAGGCATACCTGACCCGCGGGCGAGGCACGCCTCGCCCCTACAATGGCAACAGGGTGTGTATCAAAGGTGGTATATCCCCTCCCCCGCTTCGCGGGGGAGGGCAGGGAGGGGGTGTATTTATAAAGCTAGCCTCGCCCGTAAAGTGGTTGGTTTTAGGGGCGGGAGGGGTGAGGCTTAGATAACTTTGTTTCCAGCTCTTTTTTCGCTTCCTCTTTCTCTTCTTTGCCAAATTTTGGCACAGATTTTGATGTGGCTGAAGGGATAACAGGGGCTCCTTTTGCCGCAGAGGCCAAAGGTTTTTCTAGGACTGGACCGACATCCATCCCATAGTATTCAGCATGCATCTCAGAGCAGCGTTCTTCGTAATCCTGATGTATATTAATCTTCTTCTCCGGAGGCGTGGTGTTGTAGAAATATATCATTGAGGCGGTGTTAAACATCAAAAGCACAAACTCTAAAGCCATTTTTTTATTTTCAAATTGTTCTTCTGACTCCCCCGGGTTTTTGTCAGCTTTTATCTCAACAGGGGGAAAAGGTTCGCCATCTTTTAACATTAAAGTATAATATGTTTCGACAAAATTCAGAAAGACTGCAACGAGTTTGGCAAAGGCGGTATCAATACTATCTGAGCTGGTCAGATGAGCCGAAATTTTCATGTAATTATTTTTATCTGGCTTCATGAGAGTGGCGGTTGTGCTGATGCGTGAGTCGAACCAAAATTTATTATTATCTAAGGAGATATTAGCGGGGTTGCTAGACTCGGGGCTGTCCTTTGCAAAAGTTCGGAATACTCGAACGAAACGATCAAACTGTTCATTAGAAGAGGGGGCTGAAGGGCCGATAGATAAATCCGAGAAAAATGTCTCTGGCCCTGGCACTGGCACTGGCACTGGCGCTGACACTGTTTTTGTATTTGTATTTGTTTTTGGCTTTGACTTTGTCTCTGGCCCTTTCTTTTTATTTGACACTATCGTATCTATTGATGGATACCCTTCCTTTTTTTTATCCTCTTTTTTTATTTGAGAATTAATTTCGACTTCTAGTTCTTCAAGGGCTTTTTTTCGTTCCGCATCATTTTCAATTCCCAATTTTTCTAAAAATTCCTTATATGTTTCTTTAGCAATTTCCGGAGCATTTTCCGGAAATATAAACTCCCCATTTTTGGTTGGGTACACTAAGGAGGTGTCCTTCCAATCAGTTTTATCTATTAACGGTTTGATAGCCTTCAAACAAATTTGGAGCACAGATTCATTATCATGAGGATATTCAAAACTGACGGGAAAAGGGTGTGGTTCAACAGTATGCTTGTTTTTTTGGGGGCTCGGTGCCGTATTAAACCTCCCCCCCCGGTTAGCACTTGTCTTGTCGACTATAGCGGTCCTACTAATGTTGCCGGCAAAGCTCGAAACGGCATCGGGTTTTTCTGATTCTTTAGGGATTTTTTGCGGAAATAAAAAAATAATCGTTTGTAATTCTTTACCGCTTTTCGTTATAATTTTATTATTCGAAGAATCTTTCGCATGGTTTGCTAAAAAATTGAAAATTTTCAATACAGCATGCATTGGTTTTTTTATGAATTCTTCAAGGGTTTCTGCTTGTTCCGTTACGGAGTTTTTTATTTTTTCCGTTAATTCTAAGGCGAATAAAACCGATGGCATTTTTAAACCCTCTTTATTCTCAAAAAATTCAGGACTCTACTCTCTACGTTGAGATGACCCTGCTGTCATGTCAGCGAAAAAAAAGGGGGGGCATCCAACCTCTGTTTTTAGTATAGGCAATCAATCGTCCCACGACAAGGTTCCGCCGGCTTGGTAGTCGATAACGCGGGTTTCAAAAAAGTTTTTCTCTTTTTTCAAGTCAGCCGCCTCGCTCATCCATGGAAAAGGGTTGCTGGCGTTGGGGTAAATTTCAGGCAGCCCAATCTGCGCCGCCCGACGATTGGCAATAAAGTGCAAATACTCCAAAAACATGGCTGAGTTGAGTCCCAATATGCCCCGCGGCATAGTGTCTTTGGAATATTGGTGTTCTAAGTCCACCCCCTCTTTAATCAGCCGAATAATCTCTTGTTGAAAATCTAAGGTGAACAACTGAGGGTTTTCGATTTTAATCTGGTTAATAACGTCGATGCCAAAGTTTAAGTGCATGGACTCATCCCGCAAAATGTATTGAAATTGCTCAGCTGTGCCAATCATTTTGTTGCGCCGCCCCAAAGACAAGATTTGCACAAACCCCACATAAAAGAAAATGCCCTCAAACACCACATAAAAGGCAATGAGGTCGCGTAACAATCGCTGATTGTTCTCTAGGGTACCGGTTTCAAAGTAAGGGTCGCCCAAACTTTGGGTAAAAGGCAACGCCCATGCTGCTTTGGTGGCCACGGACGGAATTTCACGGTACATGTTAAAAATGCGACTTTCGTCCATGCCCAAACTTTCAATGATGTATTGGTAGGCATGCGTGTGCAACGCTTCTTCGAAGGCTTGACGCAGCAAATACTGACGACACTCTGGATTGGTGATATGTCGATAAATAGCTAAAACCAAGTTGTTCGCCACAAGTGAGTCAGCTGTCGAAAAGAAACCCAAACTCCGTTCAATAATTAACCGTTCATCTTCTGTCAAACCATCGCGACTCTTCCATAAGGCCACATCGGCTGACATGTTGATTTCAGTGGGCATCCAGTGATTCGCACACGCTGTGAGGTATTTATCCCACGCCCATTCGTATTTAAAGGGAACCAGTTGATTTAAATCGGCTCGGCAATTGATGATGCGTTTGTCGTCCACCATAATACGGCCAGCCCCTATTTGAGGGATTTCTAAGCCAGTTAAACCACCAATAACCAAAGGTGTTAAAGTATCGAGTGTTTCCATGATTATCCCCTTGAAATCCCCATTGTTTGATACACCCCATTCCTTATTGACACGCCTCACAATCCGGCGCATCAATGGCACACATTTGCGGTAATTCGGTCGGATTGGCCACCGCATTTAAAACCCCTTGCGTGATGGTCGATTTCTCGGTATCGGAAGCCCCACGTGTCCGACAGTAATACGTTGTCTTTAACCCTAAGGTCCACGCTAACTTATACGCCATGTCCATCTTCTTACCCGAAGCTTCTGCCATATACAAATTCAACGACTGCGATTGATCTATCCACTTTTGCCGGCGCGAGCCCGCCTCAATCAACCACTCGGTGGGAATTTCAAATGCTGTGGCATATTTCACCTTCAAATGCTTAGGAATTCGGTCGATGCTGCGCAAACTGCCATCAAAATATTTCAAATCATTCACCATCACCGGATCCCACAATTGAAGCGCTTTTAAGTCTTCCACCAAATACGGATTAACCACCGTAAAATCCCCCGATAGGTTCGATTTTACATATAGGTTTTGGAAAGTTGGCTCAATAGATTGGCACACCCCGCAAATATTGGAAATGGTGGCCGTGGGGGCAATCGCCAATACGTTGGAATTACGCATCCCGTTTTTTTGAACCTGGGCTCTTAAAGTATCCCAATCCATCGTTTGACTTCTGTCTTGGGTAAAATAGGCTTCTTTTCCACGCGTTTTTGCCAATAATTGAATGGAATCGATAGGCAAAATGCCTTTTGACCACAACGAGCCTTTAAAAGAACTGTAAGCCCCCCGTTCTTGGGCCAGTTGCATGGAAGCTTCAATGGCGTAGTAACTGATGGTTTCCATGCTCGTATCTGCAAATTGAATGGCTTCTGGAGAAGCATACGCAATATCCAACTGATACAATGCATCTTGGAAGCCCATCAGTCCTAACCCAATGGGGCGATGCAGCAAATTAGAATGCCGTGCCTGAGGCACCGAATAGTAATTGATGTCAATAACGTTATCCAACATCCGAATGGCTGTGGTAATGGTGCGACGCAGCTTATCCACATCTAACCGCTTATTGACCATATGAGCAGCCAAGTTAATACTGCCTAAATTACACACCGCAATTTCTTCTAACGAGGTATTCAGGGTGATTTCAGTGCACAAGTTAGAACTATGAATACTCCCGTGTGCTGTTGAGGAGAACGTAAATTACACGGATCTTTAAATGTGATCCAAGGATGCCCCGTTTCGTAAATCAATCCCAGCATTTTGCGCCATAACGTTCTGGCTGGCATGGTTTTGGTGTTTTGGATGTCCCCCCGTGCCGCCTTGGCTTCATACGCTTCATAGGCTTTTTCAAATTCTAACCCATATAAATCGTGTAAATCTGGTACATCGTTAGGGGAGAATAATGTCCAAGATTTATCTTCAAATACCCGTTTCATCAGTAAATCAGGCACCCAGTTGGCCGTGTTCATGTCGTGCGTTCGGCGCCGATCATCCCCCGTGTTTTTCCGCAATTCTAAAAATTCTTCCACATCCATATGCCAGCTTTCTAAATAAGCACACAGGGCCCCCTTACGTTTGCCCCCTTGGTTCACCGCCACCGCTGTGTCATTCGCCACCTTTAAGAAAGGTACGACCCCCTGTGATTTACCATTGGTGCCCTTAATGCGAGCGCTCATACCGCGAACGGGCGTCCAGTCGTTGCCCAACCCCCCCGCAAATTTAGACAAAAGCGCGTTATCGCGGATGGCATCGTAAATACCACCTAAGTCGTCTGGTACGGTGGATAAATAACAACTGGACAATTGAGAGCGTACCGTGCCCGCATTAAAGAGAGTGGGGGTGGAGCTCATGTAATCAAAAGAAGAGAGCAAGTTGTAAAACTCAATGGCCCGCTCGTTTTTGTTGTCTTCGGCTAAGGCCAATCCCATGGCCACCCGCATAAAGAATATTTGAGGTAACTCAAAACGGGTGTCTTCGTGATGAATGAAATAGCGATCATACAACGTCTGGAGACCTAAATAAGTAAATTGATAGTCCCGTTCTGGCTGTAACGCTTTGCCCAATCGATGTAGGTCAAACGACAGTAATTCAGGGTTGAGGCGTTCGAGAGCAATGCCTTTTTCAATATAAGCCGGTAACGCAGAGGCATAAAGCGAGACTTCTTCGTCGGAATGGGTGGGGGTGGGTAACATCAGAAAGCCAAATGCCTCTAAGAAGAGGGTATAGCGCAGCAAACGGGCGGCCACGTAGGTATAATGAGGCTCGCTTTCAATGAGGGTACGGGCGGTCATGATAAGCCCTTTGTAGACATCTGGCATTTTCACGCCATCAAAGAGATTACGGACGGTTTCTTGAATGACTTTGTTGGCATCTACGTTAGTAATATTGTGGCAAGCTTGGGTAATAATATGGTTGAGCTTGTTTAAATCGAGTGGAACCCGACGGCCATCGTCTAGTAAGGTATGAATAAGCACCTCGCCTTGTTTTGCGTGGTTGGCTGAAGTTTGTTGGTTACGTTGCTGACGGCGCTGTTCACGGTACAAAATATACGATTTAGCCACTTTAGGATTGTGGCGCATGAGTGCTGTTTCCACCGCATCTTGGATGGTTTCGATGGAAACCACTGGATTAATATGCAGATTGCGTGACAAAGTACTGGTGATTTCTTGGGTCAGCTGGGCCACGGTATCGCGAATACGACGAGAGGCGGCGGCGGCTTGATCTCCTTCAACGGCCAAATAGGCCTTAGTGATGGCAATGGCGATTTTGTCGGCTTGAAAAGGTACTACGGTATGGTTATCACGACGTAGTACGGTGAGCTTACCGGGCGTGGGGGCGTTAATCATGGGCTTATCCTCAAAAAAACTCATTCAGATGACATAGGAGGATTAACTAAAAACCCCAACCTATAGTCGTCTTAAGAACCTATACCTACAAGATAGTGCGATTTTAAAAAGATTGCAAGTGGATAAGCTGTGGGTATCTTGTGTATAAACTGTGAGTTAAATTATTTAACGGAATCTTCATCAAACTAGGTGTGTTTTTGTGGCGGAAAGCTATAAAGCTGAATTATTTTTTTTTGAAAACTTTCACAATCCAGTAGTCTCGCAAGGGTAGTTTTGCAAATTGTGCCCCCCGAGTGTAAGTTACTAAAGCCCCAAACAAAGAGCTTTCAATCAATCTTGCGCCCATTTGACCTTGAAACAAAGGGCCTGTTCTTAAAAAGAACCATTTGAAGAAAAACCATGTGGTTGTACCTAAGAAGAAGTAAATAAACAACTTAAAGTAGTATATTTTTGGGCTGACTATATTTGACATTTTCACTCTATAGATTATCTTGGCCTTGTTGCATGAATCAGGCATTCTGGATGTCATGCCAGTGAAAACTGGCATCCAGTTGCCCGTAGTATATATTTTGTTAAGTCATCCCAAGCGTAGCCCGTCATCCCGAGCGTAGCGAGGGATCTCCCTCTATGCCACTCTTAGGAGATCCCTCACAATGTTCGGGATGACGTGGAAACATGGCCATTCATGCAACAAGGCCGATTATTATTGAGCAATTACCCAATCGGTCAGAAATTGACCTTGGCGTGCTAATACATCGTTGTCTTTCAAGGAAACGCCTAAAAGGGTCATGCCTTGCAAGCCAGCCACCAAATGAATGGCCAATGTTTTAGAGCGTTCGCCTTTGCCCATTGCTTTAAATTGAGCTTCTACCCAAGAAATAATTTCGTTCATCAAATCACTGGCACCCATACCAATTTCGCCTTCTTGTTTGCCTAATTCTTGACAAAGGCTGCCTAAAGAATCGCCTGATGCGAAAGATTCGTTAGAAGTGTTGGTAGTATGACGAATGAATTGGCTTAAGCGTACTTTTGGATCAACGGCTTGGTCAAACCCTGCAAACAACGCTTTTAAATGATTGCGACGGTAATCAATCACCGCCATGATAATGGATTCTTTCGATTTAAAGTAATAATACACATTACCTAAAGGAACATCGGCCAATTGGGCAATATTAGCCAAAGTGGAGACATTCACCCCTTGGGTATGAAACAGTTTGTCTGCCGCTTGAATTAAACGGATTTTTTTATCGTTGCGTTTTGCCATGATGGTCCCCTTTACGTGTAACTGCAAATAAAATAAGGTCTGCTTAGGGGGCCATTATACGATGTTTCTTCATATAGTTCAACAGTTAACTAAGGTTATTTTAATAGCTTACTTTTTGCTGCCATGCCGTGAGCCTTCAGCCCCAGCGAAGGCTGGGGGAAAGCTGGTATCCAGCATTGTCATACCAGCGAAAGCTGGTATCCAGCATTGTCATACCAGCGAAAGCTGGTATCCAGTCCGACTGTATTAGACTGGACCCCAGTTTTCACTGGGGTGACAACTTCAGCCCAAAACGCCCTGTATTCTTTCCACCATTAACCCAATTTGCCCCTCCGTCACAATAAAGGGGGGTAAAAGCCGAATGATTTGATCAGCAATCACATTCACCAATATCCCCGCTTTGGCCATTTTGGCCGCTAAATGAGGGACAGGCGCTTTAAGCTCTATTCCCACCAATAACCCCTTCCCCCGTATTTCTTGAATAGCGGGACAGTCTAAAGCGTGTAAGGCCTCTAAAAGTTGTTGGCCTTTTTGAGCCACTTGAGCAGGTAAGTTT
>JAHFQG010000008.1:8475-10970 GCA_023266415.1 Francisellaceae bacterium
GGTAACCCATTGGCTAAGGCTTTGGCCAATGTCAGTATGTCCGGTTGAATATTGGCCTGCTGATAGGCAAAAAAGGTGCCTGTCCGCCCCAAACCAGTTTGGATTTCATCCAACATAAGCAGCCACCCGTTTTGATCGCACAACGTGCGTAAACGAGACAAATAATCGGGCTGTGGAATACGAATGCCCCCTGCGCCTTGAATGGGTTCTACTAGAATGCCTACAATGTCTTTTCGGGCAGAAAGCGCTTCTATGCTGTTAACATCGTTGAAAGGCACATGAATAAATCCTGGCATGAAAGGCTCAAAGCCGGCACGTAATTTTTTACCCCATCCCGCACTTAAAGTGGCTAGAGTTCGGCCGTGAAAAGCACCTTCACAGACAAGAACGTGGGGTGTTTCTATGCCACGGGCATGACCATATAATCGTGCCAATTTAAGTGCGGCTTCATTGGCTTCCGCCCCCGCGTTGGCTACAAATACTTTTTCCATACCCGACAGTTGGCATAATTTTTGAGAGAGGCGCTCTTGGGCAAGCGACATCACCATGTTTCCGGCATGTAAGAGCTTTTGAGATTGCGCCACAATGGCATTCGTTACCACCGGGTGATTGTGGCCTAACGCCGTAACCCCCATCCCGGCCACCGCATCTAAGTATTGACGACCCGCCGTATCCCATACCCAGGCACCTTCACCGTGCGATAGGCAAATGGGAAGGCGATCATAAACCGGTAAAACCTGTTCAAACATCAGAGGTTTTGCTCCACAAACGACCAATTGACCAATGACCAAAAATGCTTCAAGTATTCAGGTCGTGCATTGCGATAATCAATATAATAAGCATGCTCCCAGACATCCACCGTCAGCAACGGGGTGCATTTTTCGGTTAGAGGGGTTCCCGCGTTGGAAGTGCTGGACAGACGAAACTGGTTATCAGGGGTTTTAACCAACCAGGCCCAGCCTGAGCCAAAAGTGTTGAGGGCTGTATCTGTGAATTTTTGGACAAAATCTTCAAACGAACCAAACGTGGTGTCGATGATTTTCTTCACTTCTCCTGAGGGAGCTCCTCCCCCTTGAGGGCTTAAACAGTGCCAATAAAAAGTATGGTTCCAAACTTGGGCCGCGTTGTTAAAAATAGGGCCTTGGCTGGAGCGGATAATATCTTCTAGCGATTGATGCTCGTGTGGCGTGCCCAGAATTAAGGTGTTCAACTTATCCACATAGGCCTTATGATGCTTGCCATGGTGATACTCTAAGGTTTCTTTGGAAATGTGAGGTGATAATGCGTCCAATCCATAGGGGAGTGCGGGTAAAACAATGGCCATGATAAGGTTCCTTCTATAGAAAGAGGTAGTTTAAGAGGTACGGTCGACAACTGCAAGACTTTTCGGTATAGTCCTTGTCTGATTAGCTTGAGTGGAGATTGCTATGTCCGTGGAAGCCAAAATCCGTGCCCAAATTGCGACGCATCCCGTCCTTTTATATCTCAAAGGCACCCCCCAATTTCCTCAATGTGGTTTTTCAGCCCAGGTGGCTCATCTTTTAGAATTATGTGGCGCCCAGTTTGCCTATGTGAATATTTTAGAAAACCCGGATATGCGGGCGACACTGCCTAAAATAGCCAATTGGCCCACCTTTCCCCAGCTGTATATTCAAGGTGACTTGGTGGGAGGGTGTGATATTACCACGGAAGCCTATGAAAATGGTGAATTGTTGCCATGGCTACAAGCGGCGGGTGCAGTAGGGGAAAAATCGAAGGCCGTTCCAGCGTAAAGGGAGCACAGCATGCAGGGTTGGATTTTATACAGTCGTAAAATGAGCGAACTCCAACCCTCCGATTATGGGGTTAATCGTCTGTTGGAAGCAGCTAAGGCCAAAAATGTGGCCATGTATGTGTATAAACCAGAAGAGTTCGATCTGATTGTGACTCGGGATGACCGTCGAAGTATCCTCATTAATGGCAAAGAAACCGATTTACCCGATTTTATTATCCCACGTTTGGGGTCGAACACCACCTATTATACCTTGGCGGTTATTCGCCATATGCAACGATTGGGCGTATATGCGTGTAATGGGGCAGATACCATTGCCTTGGTGAAAGATAAATTACACATGCATCAAGTCTTGGCTGAAAATCACTTGCCTACTCCCAAAACCATGTTGGTTCGATTTCCCGTTGAAATTCAAACGGTTATTCGAGAAATTGGATTTCCTTTGGTGGTTAAAAATATCACAGGCACAGAAGGTAAGGGTATTTATTTGGCTGAGACAGCTGAAAAATTCATTGATTTAATGGAGCTCATTTACACCAACAACAAAAGTGCCAATATTATTTTACAAGAATTTATTGCCACGAGTTACGGAAAAGATTTACGTGTGTTTGTGGTGGGTGGGCGTGTGGTGGGATGTATGAAGCGTTACTCTGAAACAAGTTTTAAGGCTAACTATTCTCGCGGGGGTAAAGTGGACCATTATACCCTTACCCCAGAAATCGAA
>JAHFQG010000008.1:10980-19511 GCA_023266415.1 Francisellaceae bacterium
GCCACTGAAACCGCCCGTCTGGTTAACCTGGATATCACGGGAATTGACCTTTTATTTGACAAAAATGAGTTCAAAATCTGTGAAGCCAACTCCGCTCCCGGTTTCAAAGGTCTTGAAAAAGTGGTAGGAAATGTCGTCGCCGAACACATTATGGAGTATATTTACCTTAAGGTGAGTGGATTTGTTCCCAAATTTAAGGAATAGCTATGTGCCGTTTTGTGGCCTATCTGGGCAAACAGGGAAAAGTATTGGGCGATTTAATAGAAAAGCCAGATAACTCACTTATAAGCCAAAGCCGTCAAGCTCGGGAAGGTAAAACGGGACTCAATGCGGATGGATTTGGTATTGGCTGGTATGATCATGATATTAACGATGCCCCTGGGGTATATCGTTCTGTCCAGCCTGCTTGGAATGACCACAACTTACGTCATATTGCGTCTAAAATAAAATCCAAATGTTTTATCGGGCATGTTCGTGCCTCCACGGTGGGGGATGTAAATATATACAACTGCCATCCTTTTACCCACAACGAATTTGCCTTTATCCACAATGGCACCATTCAGGGGTTTGAGCAGATCCGCCGTCGAGTTATTAACATGCTTGAAGATCCATTTTTTGAAATCATCGAAGGTCAAACCGATTCTGAGCATTTTTTTGCTACCCTGATGATGTTAGTTTCTCACCTTTCTAAACCCTACACGTTAGATCGCCTAGCGAAATGTATGCTTAAAACCATCGCCATGACCAATGAATTACAGGCAGGCCTTAAAGAGGGCCTTTTTTGCCGCCTCAATACGGTGCTGACTAATGGCAAAGAATTGCTGGTGACTCGCTATGTCTCCTACGAAGAAGAATCGGCTTTGTCGTTACATTATACCCTAGAGGAAAACGGCATTGTTATTGCTTCGGAAGAGCTACCCACGTATGCCACCCAATGGGTGGAGATCCCCGTAAATTCTATGGTATTAGTGGGCGCTGACCTAAAAGTAACCACCATGCCATTGAATCCTTGGAGCGATTAATAATACTTTATCCCCTCTCCCGCGAAGCGGGGGAGGGTAGGGAGGGGGGCTTGTTTGGAGGAGGGCTAGGGAAGGGGTGTATCTACAACAAAAATTCCACAAAAAAAACACAATTATTCTCAATAAAACCATCAATTTTTTCTAAAATTTTCCGATACATAAATAACTTTAATGGTTTTTGGAACAGGAAATATGGGTGGCTCTTTTAAGATTCCCACAAGACCTAGTCTTACTAAAGATGATGAAATTAATCGAATTACAGATATAATCCAAAAACTTGGAGAAGATATAATCCAAAAATCCGGAGAATTATCAACATGGAAAAATGTTGTGCCTGAAGAAGGTGGAAAAAAAATAACTAGAAAAATGAGCAAGACAGATAAAAAAGACGAGATGGATAAAAAAGAAGAAATAAAAAAAGAAGTTGAAAAAATTCCCAAAAAAGAAAAAGAAGTAATCAGCCTAATTGGAGAACTGTTGTCGCTGTCAAAAGAAAAAGATAATCTAACTAGTCAAATAACGGTTGCAAACACAAGCAAGACAGATTCTTCACTTGAAACAAAAACTCCAGCAAAGCCTGAAACAAAAACCAAAACAAAAAAGGTTTCCAGACATTCAAGTTCAAAAATTATTAAAAGAATCAATGGGTTGACAAGTGAAATAAGTGGTAAACTGGCAGAGCTTGAGGTAAAATTTTTAGAGTCTGATGCGAACAGTATAGCTTATAAATCAGTACAAGCTTTTTACGAGAAGCATCCATTCTATCATAGAAAAACATTTTTAGATGAACCTTTACGTAAAGATGATCCTCAGAAATATAAAGAAATCACAAGAAGTGTGTCGGAAAAAAAACAAGAAAGTTCGAATCCTGAAAATAACAATGCGGAATATATTAATACTAGTGTGTCAGAAAAAAATGACACAGAAACAATTATTAGAGAACTTAAAGTCGCGAAAGATTTGTTTGAAAGGATGGAGCATATTAAAACCGATCTGGATAAAGCAGAAGAACATATAAAACAATGTAATATACAATATGGTAAAGAAAAAGTAGAATTAGGGAATTCATTATCAGAAGAATCGTCGACCAAATATACAGAGATTGAATCTTTACATGGCCTCCTGAAGGAAAGATTTAAAATCGAAAAAGATGTTGCGGAAAATACAAAAAAAATGCGCAATCAGCTTGACAGGAGAGTTGACGAAAATTTGAGTCAGATATCAAACGAAATAGACGAGCATTATAAAGATTCTGGTTTAACAGAACAAAAAGCAAGTCTTATAAAGATAGATCTTGCCAAAGGCATTTCTGAAATAATTGACCAGTTTATTATAGAAGAGGATTATGTTAAATCTCACGATGAACAACGTCAAGAACCACAAATTGGAAAAAGTGGTTTTGGTGAAAAATATCGAAACTTGAATGAAAGGCTAAAATTGCTATTGGCAAAACAACCATCGCAACAATATACAGATATCGAGGTCGAATCTTTATTTGGCCATCTGAAAGAGGCAGTTAAAATCAAAAAAGAAATTAAAGTGGCCAAAAACAAACATGATGAATTTAAAAAGAGACTTGAAGAGAACGGTCGTCAGATATCACAAGAGGTCAATGAGAACAAGGACTGGTTTGGTGAGAAACTTAAAACGTACAGTGAAAGAGAAAAGCTCGTCCTGGGGATTTGTAAAACAATCGACAGTTCTACCAAGGAAAAAGATGATATTGGAAAGCTAAGCAAGGAACGTAAAGAATTGCAGGAAGAAATAGATAATTTTAAGAAAAAATATGAAGACTTGAATCTTGGTGAAAATCCGATTAAAACCCTGGATCATACTATTAGGCTTTTAAAAGAAGGAATCAAGCCTGCAGAAGAAAAATATATTGCGGTTCGTTATAACGAAGATGTAATCGGTAATGATAATGAATATTCAATGGCAAATGCAAATCCCGGTTCTGATGAAAATATAAACATATATGGAGGGGCCGAAAGTCCATATTCAATAGAAAATGAAAGTACCGAACCCAACGAAGGAAAAAGCCATATATATGAATCGTTGCCTGAAAAAGAGACCGACCCCGCTGACTTTGTGGGCGATAACAAATCGAAACTTCTCCAAGAGTTAGCAGATAAACTTGGTGAAACTGCCGCTATTGAAGAGAAACAAAATGAATTTAAAGCCAAAGCGGAAACATTTGGCGGATTAGCCACGAATTATCTTGAAAGGAAAGATCCACAGCTGGCGAAGTTAGAAGAAGAAATTAAATTGATTGAGAAAAAAATAACTGTTCCGCCATTGGAACCACTCAGCGACCCAAAGGTCGAAATTCCACCTCCTCTTCCTTCTAGGGAAGGATTTGATGAAATGGTTATAAATCATAAGCTTAAAAATCTTAATGCTGAAAAAAAGAAACTCCTTACATCACCTGAACACAAAGATTTACTAGAAAAAAAACCTGAAGAAGCTAAATCTCGGCTGGCGGAGATAGATAAAGAAATTGATGCATTAAAAAAATCACTAAAATCACTTGAGGCCAAATCAGCCCACCCGTTATCGACGTCACCCGCCCCCCCCGATGGAGGGCCGGGTATGCCCCTGACGCCGTTCGGGCAAGGGAAACAAAAGGAAAACCCGAAGGAGTTGCTGCTCCATAATGAGGAAAAATCGCCTACACAAGAAGTACCGGAGCCTAAGAAGCCTAATAAGTCAATGTAAAAATAAGTTATTTCTCTTACCAACATCAATACCTTCAGCACATAAATGTTGTGTCTGCTCTGTTGAATGTCTAGAACATCGGCTGTATAATTTCGATTATATGACGATACTGCGCATTCTCGACTACCCCGACTCACGCCTTAAAGCCATTGCTCCCTCGGTGGAAGATGTCCATAACCCTCGCATCCAAACCATGATAGCTGATATGGTAGACACCCTCCAAAACACAGAACACTGCGGGGGGCTGGCCGCCACTCAGCTAGATATTCAAAATCCAGCCCGTATTTTTGTGTATTACGATTTTCAAGAAAAGGCGCCCCAACAAGCACAAACCTTAATGGTGGTGGTAAACCCCGTTATCGTCGAAACCGTCGGAGAGGTGGTGGAAGAAGAAGGCTGTATGTCTGTCTATTCCGCACCGGTTAAAGTGGCTCGCCCTAAATGTACCACTATTGAAGCACTTGACCCACAAGGAAACCCCGTTCGCCTGACTCGCGAAGGATATTTGGCCAAATTGTATATACACGAAATCGACCACTTAAACGGTATACTCAACATTGACCACCTTAAACCCTTCAAACGCGCTCTTATCGATGAAAAAATAAAAAAAGCCCTCAAAAAGCGTGGCCGTACCCAATAAAAACCCTCAACTTTCCCACAAATTGGCCGATGTAATGGCATTAGAGTGAGGAGATGTATTATGGGTAGCTTAGAAAAAAATCTTGAAACACTGGAGGCCACAAAGCAACAAATTGAAAAAAAATTAAATGAATTGAAAAGCAAAACAACAAAAGACTTAAAAAAAGAAGCTAATACAGCCCGACCACTTGATGCTGGAAAAGTTAATCTTACCGATGATCATATAAAAATATTTATTCAGGCTCTCCAGGAGCAGCTTAAAGAGGTTAATGAAGCTATAAAAGAAATTTCTCCCGAGAAGGAAGAAGACCCTTATACATTACCTCAAGATAGTCCTTATAATTTATCAAAAGAATCTTCCGAATCAGGTTACATAGAAGTTACTACAGAGGATGAAGAAAAATATTATACAGTACCTCAAGATAATGCTGAAAAAAAAGTACCTCAAGATGATGTTGAAAAAAAAGAAGAAACTTATGATTTACCACAAAAACCTACAGGACCAGGCTATCTAAAAGTTGCCCCATCAGGAAAATCATCAGAAGAACCATCAGAAGAACCATCAGAAGAACCATTCTATCTAGAACCTATTCCATTAAAAGAACAGAACAAAGAGAATTTGTATTCAGAAGTAAGAATTGAAGGTGTCCCACCGCCCGTGCCTCCACGGAAGCCGCCCGTTAACAGTAACAGCGGAGGTCCGGAATCGGGCGGGGGATTACCCCGCACAAAAATGGAACGTCCCCGAATGCTTACTCCAGAGGAGATAGAGAATATGAAGCCTCCCGAAGGCTCTCCTCCTAAACGCCCTCCAAAACCTAAAATTTAACAATCTATCGTGACAGGTCAAATCCATATGAATTATACTCGATATAGGTTATTTAAGAAACTTACTGGAGAAAAAAATGCCCCTAACACCACCTGATAAAAAAGGGGCACAAGAATTGGCCTTACAAGGGATTGGTTTTGCGCTGACCCGTCGGTTTCAGCTTGACCCAAGCAAAAAAGAGTACTTTTCTTCTGTAAACGCTGTTTTAAAGATTGACACTTATTTAAACCATATGTCCGTTGTTGAACACCCTAATCGACCAAACGAACCTGTTATTCGATTTCATTTTGATAACCAACAAAATGACGCCGCACAGAAAATGTCTGGAATTATTAAATATACAGATGGACAGCCATCGAATGTTCGCCCGGACAAAGAAGGAGGTTTTAACGTATTTGTTGGTATTTCTACAAATCAAGACACGAACAACCTAATGCCATTTTTAAAAGATTTTCTAAAATATCCTGACGATAGTGCCACAGAATTTCTGAAAACCATAGGGTTTAATGATGCACATATCAAAAAAATGGAAAACCAATATGAGGCTTCCAAACCATCCCCATTGCCATCAAACCCAGCCGTATTGGCTGCCTTTAAAAAACATGAAGAAGAAGCTTTAAAAACGTTTGATATTAATTATATGAATGAAAAAGTCGAAAAATCGGGTCTTTTTAAAAAAACACCAAAATAAAAACATACCTCGCCCCTACGGTATTTTTTTGATTCATTATGGCCTTGTTGCATGAATCAGGCATTCTGGATGTCATGCCAGTGAAAACTGGCATCCAGTTGCCCGTAGTATATATTTTGTTAAGTCATCCCAAGCGTAGCCCGTCATCCCAAGCGTAGTCCGTCATCCCGAGCGTAGCGAGGGATCTCCTAAGAGTGGCATAGTAGGGAGATCCCTCGCTACGCTCGGGATGACGGGCTACGTCGGGATGACGTGGAAACATGGCCATTCATGCAACAAGGCCATTCATTATTATTTTTCTAAAGACTACAAAAATGGCTCCCCGAGACGGGCTCGAACCGCCGACCCAGTGATTAACAGTCACTTGCTCTACCGACTGAGCTATCGGGGAATATAAGGTCTTTCTACACAAAACCAAGAACGTCATATACTAAGCATATCATCCGTAGATGTCAAGCCAGCAGTGCGCCCACCGCATGGCTGAATCGCCGCACCGCCTCTTCTAACACACTTCGATGCACCGAAAAAGAAAGCCGCAAATGCCCCGGCGAACCAAAGGCTACACCAGGCACAAACGCTACACCCGCTTTGGCAATTAAATATTCGGCTAACTGACTGTCAGTCTGCAGCCCTAAACGGTGAATAACCCCTTCCACATTCGGAAACACATAAAATGTCCCATCTCCTTTTAAACAATGTACCCCCGGAATGGCATTCAATGCATGAACTAAATAATCATGCCGCTCTTGAAACAAATGGCACATATCTTCAACACAGGTTTGAGGCCCCTGTAAAGCCGCCACCGCCGCCTTCTGCGCAATAGAATTCGGATTAGACGTACTCTGCCCTTGAATATTTTCCATGGCCTTCAGAAGCGGCTCCGGCCCCGCCGCATACCCAATGCGCCAGCCCGTCATCGCATACGCCTTCGATACCCCATTTAAGACCACAGCCCGTGAATATAACTCAGGACATAAAGTCACAATATTGGCAAAAGGCTCGTTCATCCACCATAAATGCTCATACATATCATCCGTGGCCACCAATACCTGTGGATGACGCAATAACACAGCCCCCAAGGCTTTTAATTCTGCTTGGGTATACGCAACCCCCGAGGGATTAGAAGGACTGTTTATCACAAACAACCGTGTTTGAGAAGTAATGGCCGCTTCCAGTTGTTCAGGGGTGATTTTAAACCGATTTTTAATAGAAGTTGGTATAATAACTGGATTCCCACCCGCTAATAACACTATATCTGGATACGATACCCAATACGGTGCGGGAATAATCACCTCATCCCCATCGTTTAATAAGGCTTGAGCTAAATTGAAAAAGCTCTGTTTTCCTCCGCTCGATACCAATATCTGACTGTGCGTATAAGTCAGCCGGTTATCGCGCTGAAATTTCATACGAATGGCTTCTTTTAATTCTGAAATACCCCCCACCGCTGTGTATTTGGTAAATCCAGCCTCAATGGCCGCAATGGCCGCTTGCTTAATATGCAGGGGAGTGTCTAAATCCGGCTCTCCCGCGCCCAGCCCAATAATATCCTGTCCTTCCGCTTGTAATTTGGCCGCCCGGGCTGAAACTGCGAGCGTTGGAGAGGGTTTAATACGCTGTACCCGAGAAGATAGCTGGATTTCCAAGATAGAACCCCTTAAGATGAAAAACTCCCATTATGCCATAGGCATGACCACCAACAAAATGACCCATACCCCCTTTCAGCTCATTTCCGACTATGCCCCCGCGGGCGATCAACCCAAAGCCATCCAACAGGTGATAAAAGGCTTTCAACAGGGGATGATGCACCAAACCCTATTGGGGGTGACCGGCTCTGGTAAGACGTTTGCCATGGCTCATGTCATCGAAACCTTACAACGTCCTGCTCTGATTATGGCTCCCAATAAAACCCTCGCGGCCCAACTGTATGGCGAAATGAAAACCTATTTCCCCCACAATGCAGTAGAATATTTTGTCTCATATTACGATTATTATCAGCCAGAAGCCTATGTGCCAGCATCCGATACGTATATTGAAAAAGACGCCAGCATCAACGAGCATATTGAACAAATGCGGCTTTCTGCCACCAAAGCACTCTTGGAGCGCTCAGATGTCATTATCGTGGCCACCGTGTCAGCTATTTATGGTTTGGGTGATCCCAATGCTCTACTTTCCATGGTATTGCATTTGGCACAAGGCGATAAGGTGGATCAACGCGACTTATTAAGAAAGTTAGTTGAATTACAATACAGCCGCAACGATATAGACTTCAGTCGTGCCACCTACCGCGTACGGGGTGATGTCATTGATATTTTTCCGGCCGATTCTGACCAAGATGCCATACGTGTTGATCTCTGGGACAATAAAATTGACAAAATTCAGCGGTTCGATCCCTTAACAGGGGAAGTGAAAGGCAACTTGCCACGTGCCACCATCTACCCCAAAAGTCACTATGTCACGCCTCGTCAAACGGTGTTGACGGCCGTCGAGCATATTAAAGTGGAACTGAAAGGTCGCCTACAAGAATTTGATGAACAACACAAATTACTCGAATACCAACGTCTTAAAGAGCGTACTCAGCTGGATATTGAAATGATGCTGGAGCTGGGGTTTTGTACAGGCATTGAAAACTATT
>JAHFQG010000056.1 GCA_023266415.1 Francisellaceae bacterium
TAGAACAGAGGCGAGCATGGAATCTTTGTCGGTGAGGCTAACACCGCCAATTAAGTCGGCTTCATTTTCTCGTTTTGCAAGCCAGCGAGCTGCCTCACTACTTGCTCCTCGTTTAGACAACACAAACACAGAGGCTCCGTAGGCTTTTGTGTCGTGGTAGCTGTCGGCATGAATGGAGATAAACAAATCTGCATTGTGGGCGCGCGCGTGGTGCATTCGTTTTCGGAGGTGTACATAAGAATCGTCTTCTCGCACCAACACGGCTTTCATGCCTGGTTTTTGGTTGACCAGATAAAACAATTTTTTGGCCATTTGCAACACCACGTCTTTTTCACGGGTTCCTTTTGCTCCAACGGCACCTGGATCTTCCCCTCCGTGACCGGCATCAATGGCGACCACAAATGGGCGGCTTCTGACTTCCGCATCTGCCCAGACGGTTTGAAAAAAAAACAGCACCATCAGCAAGTACAACCCCCGTTTCATAAACCGGCTCCCATGCATTCTCCAACGGGTGTATGGGCGGTTATTTGGACCAAGCGGCCTTTTTCAGTGGGGAGCCATTGCACCGTGAGATCGGGGGGAGGCAAAACGCCCTGCCCTCGTTCAGGCCATTCTATAAAACAGACGGTATTGGTATCAAAGTATTCTTCGATGCCGAGACTTAAGAGTTCGCTAGGACTTTGGACCCGATATAAATCAAAATGGTGTACTGTATAATCGAGCAGCTCGTATGATTCAACCAAGGTATAGGTGGGGCTTTTCACAGAGCCTTTGACTTTAGCTTCTCGTAAAAATCCTTGTACCAACGTGGTTTTACCGGAGCCCAATTCCCCTTGTAAATAGACCACCACTGGGGGAGAGACGACTTGATATAAGGTTTCACCCAATTTTTGGGTAGCTTGGGCGCGAGACAATGGGCGTTGTATTATCATGGTGTTGCATTAAGTAAGCCAGATATATGAGGAAAAATGTCGCTGGCAATGAGGCCGCGCGTTCCTTGGCAAGCCCGATCAGCCGCTTGGGCATGGAGAATGGTGGCTAAGTTAGCGGCATCTAAGAGCGACATGCCTTGGGCTAAAAGCCCTGCAATCATACCACTCAAAATATCCCCCATACCAGGGGTGGCCATTGAGGGGTTGGCAGCAGGACAAATATGTAAGGGCGCATTGGGTGCACAGATGATGGTTCCAGCGCCTTTTAGTACCACCACCCCACCATATTGTTTTTGAATTTTTTGGATAGCGGTTTGACGGTCTTTTTGAATATCAGCGACTTTGCACCCAAGTAGGACAGCGGCTTCGCCTGGATGAGGGGTCAAGATCCAGTTATCACGGGTTTGTTTGTTTTTAGCCAGCCAATGGAGGGCATCGGCGTCTATGATGCAGGGTTTGTTGAAGGTTAATACTTTTTGAACCAACGATTCAGCGACAGATGAATGGCCCATGCCAGGGCCCAGCACCCACAACGTGGCCAAAAAGTTTAGGCCTTGGAGTTCATCGGGTTTCTGGACGGGGTAACACATGAGTTCGGGTCGGGTTAAGGTGACCACATTGGCATGTTCTGGGGCTGTGGCCAAAGTGACTTTACCAGAGCCAACGCGCAGGGCCCCTTCCCCCGCCAGGCGAATAGCGCCAGCCATACCAGGTGCTCCGCCCAAAATAAACACATGTCCATACGAACCCTTATGGGCATCGGGATCTCGTTTGGGGAGAGTTTTCAGGGCTTTGGGCAATGTGATGGCGACGAGCATGACCTACTCCGAATGTTATTCAGTTATATGAATTAAGTGTTCCTTGTAATAGTTTAGTTCAGCGATTGACTCTTGGATGTCTTGTAAGGCCCTATGGGTTCCTTGTTTTTGAAAATTTTCATAAACTGAGGGAGCCCAACGACGGGCCAGTTCCTTAAGGGTACTGACATCGATGAGGCGGTAGTGAAAAAACTGTTCTAGATGAGGCATATATTCAGCTAAAAAGTGGCGATCTTTCCAGATAGAATTGCCACAGAGGGGGGCTACTTGCGGTTTCAGATAAGGCGTGAGGAAGTGGAGGGTTTGTTGTTCCGCTTCTTGTTCAGTTAGGGTGCTTTGTTGAACACGGGCGATGAGGCCAGAATCGGTATGCATTTTGGTAACAAAATCGTCCATGTGTTGCAAGATTTCGGGAGGTTGGTGGATGATTAAATTAGGGCCTTCGGCAATTATAGTTAGTTTACTGTCTGTTATGATGGTCGCGATTTCCAAAATTCGATTGTGTTTGGGTGATAAACCCGTCATTTCTAAGTCCAGCCAGACCAGATAGTTGCTATAGTCGTCGATCATGAGATCCCCCTTTTGTAGCTCCCATGGTACCATACCCTAATCTGGATGCAGATACCCAGATCAAAGCACTGAATACTGACAATTTTTTGGATAATTTATGTCACCGTCTTTCTCAGTTAAATTACAATTTTGGCTTCCACAACGTGGGCTATCGATTTTCGCGGGTCAGGTTGCGACTTGTCGTTGGTCTTTTATAAAAAATCCGCTTATTCGTTGGTTTATGAAACGGTATGGGGTGAGTTTACGAGAAGCTGAGATACAAGATATAAATGAATTTAAACATTTTAATGATTTTTTCACTCGTCGGTTGCAACCCCATGCGCGACCCATTGGGGTAAATGTGGTGTCTCCGTGTGATGGGTGTGTGAGTCAAGTGGGGCGTATTCAGGATGATACGCTGATACAGGCTAAGGGTAAAACCTATTCAGTAACAGCGTTGTTGGGAGGCGTTGAGCATGCATTTGAAGGGGGGTTATTTGGCACGTTTTATTTAGCGCCAAAAGATTATCATCGAGTACACATGCCACTTTCTGGCACACTTACTTCTATGACGTATATTCCGGGTACATTGTTTTCGGTGAATGCGTTAACGGCTTCCCAAGTGCCTGAATTATTTGCGAAAAATGAGCGATTGGTGTGTTTGTTTGAGACTGAATTGGGTTTAATGGCGATTATTTTGGTGGGGGCGATGGTTGTGGGGAGTATGGCGACGCCTTGGGCAGGCACAGTGACGCCGCATGCGTTAACGCTTCAAACCTGGCATTATTTTGAAGAAGCCCTCACCTTTGAGAAAGGGTCTGAAATGGGGTTGTTTCATTTAGGTTCAACGGTGATTGTGCTGTTACCAGCGGGGGTAGGCGATTGGACAGTGAGTCCGGGCGAGGGGATACAGATGGGGCAAAGTTGTACTGTCGTGTAAATACAATTTTGAAAAGATAACTTTTTTGTGGGACTGGATGCCAGCCTACGCTGGCATGACGTGAAGCATTGTCACCCCAGCGGAAGCTGGGGTCCAGAAAGCATTGTCACCCCAGCGGAAGCTGGGGTCCAGAAAGCATTGTCACCCCAGCGGAAGCTGGGGTCCAGTCTAATACACTCGGACTGGATGCCAGCCTACGCTGGCATGACAGGGGTTGATATGTTCGTTAGAATTCAGAAATGGGGTAATAGCCAAGAGATCTGTATCAGTAAGGATCTCCTAGAAAAGGTACATTTACAAGTAGGGGATGGATTGGTTATTCAAGAACCTGGTCTATATTAAGACAATACTCCTGCCAACCCACAATATCTACTCGTTCGCGTTTTTGACGTATTGCTCCCCCATACACGACTATCCCCTTTTCAAACTGATTCAAATCTTGCCAATATTGTATATTTTTATAAAACTCAGACTGTATGGTTTGGCCTAATTTAACTTCTAAAGGAAGAGGGAAGGGTTGTTTGTCAAAAACGATATCCACTTCATGCCCATGTTGATCTCTCAGAAAAAACATGGAAGCCAGTCGACCAACATTTGTTTTGTGTTTCATGCTTTCCATTAGAATGAAATTCTCAAAGATTGACCCAGCCGCATAATGCAATTGTAAATCTTTTGTATTTTGAATACCTAACAAATAGCACAACACGCCCGTATCATAAAAATACAGCTTTGGAGATTTAATGACTCTTTTATTCACATGACTGTGATATGGTTTCAACAAATATAACACAAAACTGGCTTCCAGCAGACTCAGCCACTGCCTTGCTGTCACCACAGTAATACCACAATCGTTAGCCAGACTACTAACATTAAGAAGCTGTCCTGCACGACCCGCACACAATTGCATAAATTTTTGAAAAAGAGACAAATTAACCACATTCAAAATCGTACGAACATCTTTTTCAACATAAGTTTGTACGTAATTGGCATAAAATTCCGTCGGATTAAGCTGATACCGCCATACTCTAGGGTACCCTCCATTCAAAAGATAGTCATATATATAACTCTTACCTATAGAATTCCTTTCTATTTCTCCATAAGATAGGGGTAACAAAGTGGTTATCGCCACCCTACCCGCCAAACTTTGTGTTATTTTTTCATTTAGCAAAAATTGTTGTGATCCTGTTATAACATATTGTCCAGGTATATCTTTTTCATCTACCAGTACCTGTAAATATGAAAATAAAGAAGGCACATACTGTATTTCATCTAAAAAAACCCCTTTAGGGTACTGTGCTAAAAATTGCTTTGGATCTTCTGTCGCAAATTGTCGAATACTCAAATCTTCCAAATTTTCGTATGGTAGATAACTAAATGCTTTTTTACCTAAGGTGGTCTTCCCCGATTGTCGTGGCCCTAAAATCGCTACAATCGGGTACTGTGTATATAATTGTTGGACTTTTTGGGACAAAATCCTATCAAACATATCTATGGCTCCAAAACAATATGGACAAATTATATACTAGACTATATGATTTGTCCAACTTTAGGAAAATCTGTACTTTCTTATAAGTACAGATTTATGCTATCCTGTACTTATTGATAAGTACAGGATACGGGATTATGCAAGCTATTCTTCAAACCATTCGACATGAATTTTTGTTAAAAATCAACAAGTTAGACAATATTGTACCCAGAGCCTTAGTGATCCCAGCTATGCCTCATAAAATCAAAGTGATTATTGGAATGCGTCGGGTAGGCAAAACCTTTTATCTATTGGAAAAGATACAAAAACTGTTGGCCCAAGGGGTGCCTTTTTCCAATATCCTATATCTCAGTTTGGAAGATGACCGTCTTCAAACATTCGACGCCCAACAGCTTTCGCTCATGATAGAGGCTTTTTATGCGCTCTATCCCAACAATCATCGGGAACGGTGTTATTTATTTTTAGATGAAATACATGTGGTCGAAGGTTGGTCGCATTTCATTCGTCGTTTACAAGACACCAAAGATGTTGATATTTATTTAACTGGCTCATCCTCTAAATTACTAAGCACAGAAATTGCCACTGAACTACGGGGGAGATCTATTTCTTACGAATTGTGGCCCTTTAGTTTTATGGAATACTGTGATGCTAAAAAGATTTTTGTGAAAAAACCGACAGGCCAAATCGAGTTAGACGAAACAAAACAGATTTTAACTCAGTATTTATTAGAAGGCGGGTTTCCAGAAATTGTGTTAATGCCTTTTTCTGAAAAACATATTATTTTACAAGAATACGTGGATGTGGTCATATACCGAGATATTATTGAGCGTTATAAAATTTCAAATTTATCTTTAGTCAAACAAATGCTCAAAATATTGCTTAAAAATCCAGCGATCGATATCACTTTAAATAAGTTTTATCATAGTTTAAAGAGCCAAGGATATTCAGTTGGAAGAACAACTGTTTACGACTATTTGGAATATATTACGGATGCTTATCTGGCCTTTATGGTTCCTTTATATTCTGAATCTATCAAACAAATACAAGCGAATCCTCGGAAAATTTATGTGGTTGACACCGGACTTTGTTGTTCGTATAACTTAAATATTAACCTCAATTTGGGTCACTTATTTGAAAATATGATCTATCTGGATTTGAGACGTCGAAGAGATACAATTCATTATTATGCGACTGACGAAAAATACAATGTAGACTTTTTAACCCGATCTTTAACAGGCGATTTAAATTTATACCAAGTTGCCTGGGATATCTCAGACCAAGAAACCCTCAAGCGAGAACAACGAGCTTTAAACAGCGCTGAAAAAAAACTGAATATAGTGGGCAAAATTATAACGCCGGAAAGTTATTTAAAGGGGGATGATTTTTGAGGCCTTATTGACACGTCACCCCTCATAAAAACATTGCACCTCGGAAAGGCGTTTTTTACCCAAAGCGAGCATAACCAGGCGATCTACCCCCAAAGCAACGCCTGAGCAGGCAGGAAAACCGGCTTCAATGGCCTGAATAAGCTTTTCATCCAAGGGTAATTGGGGTAATCCTAGCATGGCTCGTTGATCATTATCTTCTTGAAAACGGCGGCGTTGTTCCTCTGCATCGGTTAATTCATGATACCCGTTGGCTAACTCAATTCCCTTATAATACACCTCAAACCGTTCCGCCACATCACATGTGGAAGTCAGGGGCCGGATTTTGGCCAAGGCGGCTTGAGAAGCGGGGTAATCGGTTACCATGAGCGGCCGGGTTTGTCCCAATTGGGGTTCGAAAGTGGTTAAAATGGCTTGAAGGCAATCATCCCGTGACCAGGTGACTGCGTTGGCTTCTGGGGCCAAATAGTTTTGTAAAAAAGACAACGAAACGGTATGGGGACAAAACCCGACATACTGTTGAAATAAAGCCTGGTAGGTTATACAGTCCGATTGGGGCCAACCACATACAGTTTGTAGCAATGTATCCATTTCGGTCATGAGCGCTGATAAGCCCCACCCCACTCGATACCATTCGAGCATCATAAATTCAGAATTATGATATCGCCCCTTTTCTTCGTTTCGAAAGGCTTTGCCCAATTGATAGACGTCTCCGCTGCCAGACGCAATAAGGCGTTTTAAAGCAAATTCAGGCGACGTTTGGAGGTAATGGTGGCCCACTTGAAAGGGCACTAAGGTAACATCCGTGCCAATACTAGGCATTAGCAAAGGCGTATCCACTTCCAACACCCCTCGGGTATCCATAAAACAGCGAATGGCCCGGATAATATCCGCGCGTTTTTTCAGTGCCTCTAGGGAAGCCGTGGGTTGCCAAGACATGGAAAGACCTCGAACATAAAAGCAAACTATTTTGTCTGCCACCTCAGTGAAAACTGAGGTCCAGTCTAATACACTCGGACTGGATGCCAGCCTGCGCTGGCATGACGTGAAACATTGTCACCCCAGCGGAAGCTGGGGTCCAGAAGACTTAACCCTTGGACTGGATGCCAGCCTGCGCTGGCATGACGTGAAACATTGTCACCCCAGCGGAAACTGGGGTCCAGAAGACTTAACCCTTGGACTGGATGCCAACCTGCGCTGGCATGACGTGAAACATTGTCACCCCAGCGGAAGCTGGGGTCCAGAAGACTTAACCCTTGGACTGGATGCCAGCCTGCGCTGGCATGACGTGAAACATTGTCACCCCAGCGGA
>JAHFQG010000057.1 GCA_023266415.1 Francisellaceae bacterium
CCGAGGAAGCCCGAAAAGAACAGGCTCGTTTGGCGGAAGAAGCCCGAAAAGCAGAGGGGGCTTTACTTCAATCTTCCCCTCCAGTAATCTTATCAAAACAACCAGTCCCCCCCCCTACCCACACCTCTTTAGATTTTTCAAGCTTCTTAGAACAACGATTGCTTGAGCGACAAACCAATTTTTTCAAACAATATCCCCGTCTGGGCCCCTCTTCAGGGGAATCTGTTGGAATATTCCGAACATCCATACAAATTCGTCTTTGGTGCGAAACGTATATTCTAACGAAGCTTGGTTTCGCAGATCCAGGACTTTCAGACCCTTTTTCTTGTTTTAAAGCTGATCTACACACGTTTAAAATACTCAAAGCTTTGATCAGTACTGGAAAAATATACTTAGATATGGCAGCCCCGGATGATCCTGAAGATGCCTTGCTGGCACTTTCTATTCCAGAACAATTGAGTTATAGCGCTAACAAACCAAATGTCTTTGAGTTGATCCAAGCGGTAAAAATGCTTCAGGTCCTCCAAACAGCGGCGTCAACCGCTGTTCTTAACCAAGAGATACTAGAGGCTTGGATAACCAACATCTCCCAAATAAATTATGCCAGTTATATAGGGTTTTATCGAAATTTGCTGCTCTTATGGGGGATGATGACGCGTTGGGATATGACCCAAACGCAGCCTTCAGAAGTCGACATTCCAGGTATTGCGCGTATTGTGGAAAGTATTGCCCAATATAAGGGATTTGAATATAACCTTCAGCCCCTGCTGTGGAAGATCTCGGCTCATCTTAACCAAATTTCTTCTGAAAATCCTGATTTTCAGAAACAAAAACAAGCATTACACAGTGTAATACAAGTCAACCCTAAAAAGAGCCTACATGTATGAAACGTATCCAACTTATTCCCCAAAGTTCAAGCCATTTAAAAGAAGGCGAGCAGTTTGCTCAGGCCATAGCGGAAGATTATCTTGAAAACCCTGCGATCTTATTGGTTGCCCAAAACCATGTTGGATTTTTTATCAACAACCTAGACATTCTAACTCGGTTAAATGACAAAGAGCTGGAGCCCCTTTCCAATCCGGCTATTTTCTTGTCTCGAGATGCCCCGTTAAATCAGTTTATATGCTCTCGTATCCGTACAGAAACTTACCTGAATTTGACGATATTTAATCAAATTGTCCATTTAAAAAAGACTCCCTCGTTAAAAGAACAAACCATTATTTTACAAGTTCTTATAAGAAAATTGTGGGAAATATTAAGTCCCTATATAGGATCTATTGTTTTTACAGCCAAAGATAAGAAACAGGAAGATATTTTAGCAGATTATCCTTTGTATCTTTTATATATGGTACTGTGTGACCTATTAGGATACACAAAGGGACAGATATCTGCTCCGCATTTAGATTTTTGTTACAAGCAAATACAAGCAGTTATCGCCCCATATCATCCGGATATACCATTTCCTTCATTAGAGGAAATGGACTTATCCAAGCTGCTCAAACATCCTGAATTTTATATCAAATCTCACACGATGTTTGCCCAGATCATCCAAACCTTGTTGGCTCCCAGAGACACTGTATGGTCACTTGAGACTTTATATGAGTTATTTGGCAAACAAATAACGGCAACGCTTCAAATTCTACAATCTTTGTATGTAGTGAGTGATTTTGTCTATCCATATCCCCCTTATGCTGTGCAGTTGCTTCCTCTGTTGATCCCTCAAGCAGCATTACACAAACAATTGCATGATATTTCATGTGAGCTGCCAAAATTATCTGTAGATACTGCCCCTTCAGCCTTGTATGAACAATTGTTAGGAAGGGTACTGGCGCTTTGGGAGCAGGTAACGCCAGATTTATCGATATTGGCTCAAAACCAAATTGCCCGAATTTTTGATGCCTTTTTGAAGCATCTTCAAGAGGTGATTAAACACAACGATAAAAAGCCGACCATCATAGACGCTACTTTACAACCCTTGGTTTATTTGGTCGAAATATTGCAGCACGGCATTCAGCATATAGCAAGACAGGTGGTTCAAAAAATCAATACTGAGTTAGACGAAAAACTAACCCAAGTGCGCCTATCCAGTTATACGTGCGTGCGTCAATCTCCCAATAACAAGACCATTGAACGACATTACTTAGATTATCTTCAATTTACCCTAACGCCGTTTAATGAAAAATCGATTTTAAGGTTCCCTGCCAAACAACCCTTTTTATATGGTACGGAAATTGCTCACGGAACTCATGATTTTTCTGAGAGCATTCAACATTTTTGGTTGAACCGTATAATAGGTACTATGCAGAACAGTTTAGAAATAATTAAAAAGGTAAATCTCCAGAACCCTGCGTCACCCAGCTCTTTCGAGTTAATATATGGGATGCTCCGAAAACAATACAAGGAAATACAGTTATTTGGCTCAGAAAACACCCCTATAACAGACTGTGTAAAAAAACAGTTTGCTGACATGTTCTCCTATTTAATGGATGTCTATAAGGAATCACTTCTAGGCTCATGGGACCCTCAAATATCGCTTTTTGACCAACTGTACGAAAACTGTTTACGCCCTACCCTTTTTTCAGCGGTATGCTATTCACTGCATCAAATATCATCCAAAAGTATTAAAGAAATTTGTAATTCCCTGAATACCATGATGCTCCAAGAGATAACCAGCCACTCAAAACCTATAGCTCCTCTAGAACGTTCTGCCCCTCAAGAACAGTATTTAGAGATAGAAGCGTTTTTACAAGGAAAATTTAATCCAGAAATGTCAGTTGTCGAACTCGAAAAACTGGCATTTGCCTTAAGCCAACATCAAGAACACTATTTGGCTTTTTTAGCGTATACCCGTTTCTTGGTTCAATTCCCCACCCCTAAAACATACAGCGAACGGATTGCCATGGCCTGGCGTTGGATCCGCTTTGCCCATTTGGCCAATATTTTAAACTCGCATCAAAACAATGAAGCGTTTTTTGCCGTCTATTGTAGTATTGAGCAACTAACATTGGATACCCGATTTCCTTGGGTAGAAAAAATCATAAATATACTGGAAGAAAATCCCTTGGTATCTTTCTCAAAAACGCTTCAGAAGGAAATAAAAAGCATTTTTTATAAAGAAATTCTTTATCGATTAAATAAAACCTTACCAGACACACTGCCAGAAGAAGAAAAAGAAGCCCATTTATTACGTTTTTTTGAGACACACCAATTATGTCAGCTGGGTCTTGAAACACCTAAAAAGGCAGAAAAAAAATTAGCCAAACCCGATTATACAGGGGACATTCTGAGATTGCAGAAGGAATTAGAAACCCTTGAAGAAGTATTTAAGAAATTTCCCCCACAATCGGAACTGTGTGCCTCTTTAAAATCCGCCCAAGAGAATGAAAAAAAACAGTTAAATACGTTAGAACAATATCGCATGCGACACAACCAATCCGAAAAGATTCTGCAAGAAAAATTAGAAAAAGAGCAAGAAACAGAAAGGAAGCTCATGGCTGTTAAATTATAACTGCTTACGCTTCACCCTCTTCTGGACCCTACTCCCTTCGATGGGGTGACAAAATCACTTGTCATGCCAGTGAAAACTGGCATCCAGTCCCATCATTGTCATGCCAGCGGAGGCTGGCATCCAGTTCCATCATTGTCATGCCAGCGGAGGCTGGCATCCAGTTCCATCATTGTCATGCCAGCGAAGGCTGGCATCCAGAAACACTAGGATGTCCTAGGAAGCCCATTCTTTAATTAGGCTGGCAGAACTCGGTCGGATAACCCTTGTTCGCTGGCCCTTCTAACCCTTACCCCCAGTGTTTCACGAAAAACTTTCTAAATCTGGAAAAAATTCGTTATTAGGGGCCAAGAACAAGTGGTAACCGAGCGAGTATCTGCTAGCTAAGGAAGGACTGGACCCCAGCCTTCGCTGGGGTGACAAATAAGTACACTGGAGTGACAAAGAAGAGCAAAAAGGCTGACGGAAGGACTGGATGCCAGCCTCCGCTGGCATGACAAATAAGTACACTAGAGTGACAAAAAAGAGCAAAAGGGCTGACGAAAGGATCTGGATGCCAGCCTGCGCTGGGGGTAACCAATAAGCAGTTACGTTACATTAAAAATTTAAATACTCTTGTAACCCCCGTACTTGAATATTTTCTGCTAAAAAATAAGATTTTGAACCGGGATAGCTGCATATTTTTCTTGAAAACACCTGGCTAACGTTGTTTTACCACATTGCCTGGGACCAATGAGGGCCACAGCAGGTTGCACTTGAAAAGTAAACTCTATTTGGTGTAGATACTCGATTCTATCCATTTATTTCTCATGAAAATTGAGCGACGACCACTCAATTTTCATTGTAAGTCTTCTCAAGGTTTTTTGCAAATTGTCCCAGGAAATATAGTCAAAAAATTTTGTGTGGTTTGTTCAGCCACGGCTTCTACTGAAATGCCTCGTAGAAGAGCCAGGCATTCTGCCACATACCGCGTATACCCAGGATAATTAGGTTTCCCTCGATAAGGCACAGGTGCCAACCAAGGACTGTCCGTTTCCACTAAAATAGTGGTTAAAGGAATTTTCTTAGCCACCTCTTGTAAAAGAGTCGCATTTTTAAAGGTGAGAATACCTGAAAAAGAAATATAAAATCCCATGTCAATGGCTTTTTCAGCCATTTCCAGCGACTCTGTAAAACAATGTAACACACCCCGAGCCCCGCCCTCTTCTTTTAATAACCGCAAAGTATCTTCTCGAGCCTCGCGTGTATGGACAATAAGAGGCAAATCGGATTTTTTAGAGGCCTGAATATGCACCCGAAAACTCTCTTGTTGCGCTGCACGATGTTCTGGCTCTGTACGAAAATAATCGAGCCCTGTTTCGCCGAGAGCCACTACCTTGGGATGAGCCGCTAAGGTACACAACTCAGATACTGTCGGCACGTCTTTCGCATCATTTGGATGAACGCCTACCGATATCCAAACTCGTGTATGCGTGTCCGCAATGGTTTGTAACGTGGGATGTTCGGACAGTTCTACCCCCACACATAAAAAACCATCCACCCCCAAGGTGTTGGCCTCTTTGAGCACACCGGATAAATCACCCCCATAGGGGGTTAAGTCAAGTTTATCTAAGTGACAGTGAGAGTCAATGAGCATATTGTTCAGCATCCTGTCTTAAAAAAGCACGCCATCTTTCCCCCCAATATGTACTCATCCAACGTACATTGCTTATGCCATTTGGGTTATCTTGCTGTAAAGCATGCATAAAATCTGTCCATGCTGACAACGATTTTTGAATCGCAAAAGCAGAAGGGATGGGTAGTACACATCGAGCCGGTTGGTCGATGGCCTGATAAGATACGTCAAGCAATAATTGCAGCCAGAGTGTCCGAAAATCGTCCCAGGTGTCTTTAGACAGCATGGTCGGCATTTGGGCTATAAGCAGCTCTTCCAGCCATGTTTTCCAAACAATTTCATTTTCTATCCAACGGAAGGCGTTTAAGGGACCGCCCTGGGCCAATTGAAGAGCTTGCTTCAAGAGTGCCTCTGTTTTTTGAGGATATTGAGGTTTGAGCCAAGATAACGCTTCTAATACAGTGACTTTGGGGACACGAACCACTTGGCAACGGCTTAAAATGGTGGGTAGTAAGGTATCCGACGTATTTGACAGTAACAACCACAGTAAATTTCCTAAAGGTTCTTCCAAGTGTTTCAGCAAAGCTTGTTGGGCGGGAATACTTAAGGTATCGAGGGCTTCGATCACCACCACTTTTTGGGTGGCGGTTTGTTCGGTGAAGGCCAAAACATCACGCACATTATCGATACTGGCTTTGGGGGGGATGACTCGATACTGTGGGTGAGCAAAATTTTCTAAGGTGGTAGGATATATTTTCAGGTGGTGGAGGGCAATGCACGTGGCCAGATGTTTTTTACCCCAACCTGGGATCCCCATGAATAGATAGGCATGGTTTCGCATAGATTGCCAATAGGTCCAGAATGCGGTTTGCCAAGGGTAAGGGGTTAGGAGAGCCATGTCATAACCTGTTGGGCTAATTGAGATTGAACGGCATCGAGGGGCTGGGTGGCATCGATGATACAAAATCGGTCCGGTTCTTGTTGGGCCAATTGGAGGTATTGTTCGCGTACGCGTTCAAAGAAGGCCAACGGTTCAATTTCAATGCGATCTTTCTTTTTATGGTGGATACGTTTCATACTGAGGGAGACTGGAGCATCTAGCAAGATAGTATGATGGGGTTTAAAGCCGCCCAATACCCAGGCTTGGAGGGCATGGATGCGGGTGAGGGGAATACCCCGCCCACCCCCTTGGTAGGCTAAGCTGGCATCTAAAAAGCGATCACACAAGACCCACCGTCCCGCGTGGAGGGCAGGTTTAATGACGTGTTCAACATGTTGCAGACGACTGGCATACATCAGCAGCAATTCTACTTCAGGCACCATAGGTTCAGTGTGTGACTGCAAAAGCAGGTTCCGAATTGCTTCGGCCACGGGGGTACCACCGGGTTCGCGAGTACATAATACGTCGATGCCATGCGATTCGAGACACTGTTTAACAAAAATTAAGTTGGTGCTTTTACCGAGGCCTTCTATCCCTTCAAAGCTGATAAATTGTGCGGTCATGATGGTCCTTACTGAAACACGATGCTACTGGCATATTGTCGAATAGCCGCTTGGTGCTCACTTAATGTGGCAGAAAAATGATGAGAGCCGTCTCCTTTAGCGACGAAATAGTAGGTATCGCCTGGTTCAGGGTGAGCGGCGGCGGAGAGGGCATCCCAGCTGGGCATAGCGATAGGGGTGGGGGGAAGTCCAGTGCGAGTATAGGTATTATAGGGGGTATCTTTGAGCAAATCTTTTTTATGTAGGCGGCCGGTATAGGTGTTTCCTAGGCCGTAAATGACGGTAGGATCGGTTTGAAGGCGCATATTTTTGAGTAATCGACGGTGAAACACACCCGATATTTTGGGCATTTCGACTTGAACGGCGGTTTCTTTTTCGATGATGGATGCCAAAATAAGGAGTTCGTAGGGATTTTTGAGGGTGAGTTGAGAGTCTCGTGTTGTCCAAGCTTCTTCTAGTTTTTGTAGCATACGGTGATGGGCTTGGCGGTAGAGGGCTTCATCGGACATTCCTTTGGTGTATTGATAGGTATCGGGAAAGAACCAGCCTTCTGGGTGGTGAACAGGTAGGTGCAGGGTTTCGGTAATGATTTCTGGAGAAGTGAGTTGGTGGATGAGGAGAGGTTGCCTTGAGATAATATCAGAAAACTGACTAAATCGCCATCCTTCCACCAAGGTAACATAGTACCCTTTCACGTAGCCGCGGGTAAACTGTTGAACCAGGTGAGCCAAAGATGCTTTGGGGTCAATTTCGTATTCCCCTGCTTGGATG
>JAHFQG010000058.1:0-5237 GCA_023266415.1 Francisellaceae bacterium
AACGGCCTTGAGTCCAAGCACGGGGGCAATTACTTATTCAAGTAGCGATACTTCGGTGGCGATGGTAGATGCCAAAACTGGGGCAGTCACCCTAGTGGGGGCAGGAACGGCGGTGATTACAGGCTCCCAAGCCACGGACAAAAACTATACGGCCAATACGAGTACTTATACTGTGAGGGTGGCCAAAGCAACGCCCATACTGGGGGGTTTTTTAGATCAAAGTAAAACGTATGGGGATGAGGGATATACTTTAACGGCCTTGAGTCCAAGCACGGGGGCAATTACTTATTCAAGTAGCGATACTTCGGTGGCGATGGTAGATGCCAAAACTGGGGCAGTCACCCTAGTGGGGGCAGGAACGGCGGTGATTACCGCTTCCCAAGAGACTGATCCTAACTATACAGTAACTCAAGCCATTTATACTATTCAGGTGGCGAAGGCTCTTTGTCTTCTAACTGGCTTGACAGATCAGCATAAAATTTTTGGAGATCCTCCTTATACCCTGCAGGCGTATAGCCCCAGCAGCGCTGACATATTCTATATCAGTAGTCATCCAGCCATAGCAACCGTGGAGGCTAAAACGGGTCTGGTTACCTTGGTAGGAGTAGGGACAACCACCATTACCGCTACACAGGCTTATAGTCGTAATTATGATGGATTACCGGCCCATTATGTTTTAATCGTAGCAGCAGCTCCCGTAGACCCTAGTGTGACGATTGCTAATGTGCCCTTATTTATTCTAAAAATGAATACACAAGTACCCCTCAAAAGCAGTAAAGAGTCTATGACAATACCCCCATTTGGGAATGGAAGCGTCTTTCTTCCAGCAGGGCCAAGTCCTCTGTTGTCTGTGGAAGGGGCGTCGGTGGTACAAGGTAATAAAGACAGTCAACAACAAAACGTACTAGGGGATACCGCTTCGCATGCTTTTGTGGAAACCCATCCTCTCAATCCAATCGTTGTTGATGCTGGGGATTTGTTTGTCTATCATATCCCGAATGAGGTATTCATCAGTAATAATGTCGATGAACCGTTTCAAATAAACGCCACTCTACATACAGGGGCTCCAGATGAGGTGCCTTTACCCACTTGGTTACACTTCGATCCTAAAACACAGCAACTCACGGGTACCCCGCCTCCCCATGCACCGTCTAATTTAAACATCCGAATTTCAGTAACCGATCGAGAAGGTCATGAGGCTTTTACGGTGTTAAAAATCGATATTGTTAAATAAGCTTTTTCCATTGATTAAATAGATCACGACTCACACCAAGTCCGTTGACTTTAAACCATTCTAGGTTTGATAACTCACTAATAACATCTTGTCTGAATTTTGTTTTGTGTTTTTTAGGAATATCCTGATCATGCCGTTGTATCCAGGCGAGAGCTTCTTTGAGATTGATCCGATCAACAATGATACGACGGATCATCTTACGTCTTTGGGCGCGATACTGAATTCGTAAGGTATCAATACCCATTGATTCCGCAGTGACATCAAACAATTGACAAGATCGCCTGTACGCCCACACGTACAAATCTGTTAAAGGACCAAAACAGTTATATTCATAACTAACAATGACAGCAGAAATATAGTCCTCTTTTTCAACGTCATTAAAAGACAAAGGCACTAAATGGCCTTGTTGCATGAATGGCCATGTTTCCACGTCATCCCGAACATTGTGAGGGATCTCCTAAGAGTGGCATAGAGGGAGATCCCTCGCTACGCTCGGGATGACGGGCTACGCTTGGGATGACTTAACAAAATATATACTACGGGCAACTGGATGCCAGTTTTCACTGGCATGACATCCAGAATGCCTGATTCATGCAACAAGGCCGCACTAAATTATGTTTTATCAGAGGGATATTGGCTGCAAGACGTGCGGTTCGCTTGTTGACATCGGAAAATGCTTGTACACAGGAAAGATGTACCCATAGGAAAAAACTCTGTTCATAGGGATCGGAGATTTTATTCGCTACTTGTAAGATTGTTGTTAATAATTGCGTTAGCCTCTCCTTCCCTTCAGGAGGCACATACGTGGTGGCAGACACTCGTCTGATAAAGCATAGCTATTTGGTGTTTGTTGTAATAGGTGTACTATCTCTTGTTGGAGCAAATTCATAACCATATACCTCAATATAGGACATTACCAACAGTCTTGTTGCCTAAATGGGGCATAGAGGGAGATCCCTCACAATGTTCGGGATGACGTGGAAACATGGCCATTCATGCAACAAGGCCATTCATGCAACAAGGCCTAGCTGTACAATAAGATCTTGCCTTTTTTTTAAAATCCCGTAGAATGAAAAAGTCTAGCGCGAAATAAGGATAATAATATGCGCATACTCTTACACACTTTGTTAATGTTAATATTAACAGCATGTCAGTCTTCTAATCAAATACAGTTAAATTTGCAACCAGCCGCCTTCTTAAATGCGCTTAATATTGAAAAAAAGACTTACCCCGTGATGGTGCGTGTCTATCAGTTGTCAGAAGAAGGGGCGTTTATCAACGCTTCTTTTCAAGAATTATGGAAAAAGGATGCTGAGGTACTCGGTGCTACCCTATTAAATCGACGGGAAATAATGCTGAAGCCAAATGAGCCTCAACAGGTTCGATTTGCTAAAACCGCTCAAGCGGCTTTTGTGGCGGTGGTGGCTTTGTTTCGTTCTCCTGAGGCAGAGTCTTGGCGTATTATCCAACCTCTCAATCATTCCTTCTCCCTGGTTCCCAACCAAGTATCCCTTCGTTTTGTAGGCAACCAGATTGAAATTCTGTAACTTCCAACCCTTGTGGGTAGAAGGGACATTACTCACTGCCCCCCACCTCCAATTGTGGGATCAACACCTCCACCAGAGGGCAGCATTGCCTTACCAAGCCCCCCATCAACAGGGTATACGGTCGTTTTCATACGATAAATTGGCCCTACACTCCGGTCAACTACAGGTTGTGCAAGTCGAATGGATCATGCAAGGTGCCCATTATACATATCATCAAGAAGCCTCTTTTCTGCCTTTAAGCCTCACGCTTCCTACTTCAACATCTGACATATTACTTATTTTTCTAGGCCGTATTCGGGCCAATACGGTACACGGTATTGAGGGCTATCCGTCACATCCCTTACCAGAAGCCCGGTGGAAAGCTGATTATAAAGCCTACCCCGATTGTTATGACAAAACACGCGAGGCAGAGCTGGGGGTGCTTATACCTCATTGGCAATTATGGGCAGAAAAATTGCCCAATACGGCAGAAGGGGTTCTGTTGGGTCGTTTATTGTACTATCAAGGACATTGGATCTGGGATGATTCTTTTTGGGCACCGTGCCTATCTATCACCTGTTGGGCTAGGTTGTATCAACAATGCGAAGCTCTGGTATCATTACTTCACTCAGACACAACCCTTCGAAGCTTAAGCTATCGGTTACGCCAAGCACTGCAATTGTCGGAACATCCTAAAACCGTTTATCTGATTTTATTGGAAATAAGTGCCGTTTTAAATCTTCCGTTATATGGGACCTACCAGCATGAGCACTTATCCACCTGTTTTTCGCCTCTTTTACAAGCACTGTCAGGTAAGTTATCTGTTCAAATCATCACCACGCTGTCGTTTAAGCGTTTAGAGCCTTCTTTTTGGCAAGTAACATCCATTCCAACAGAGTGGTTTTCGTCTCCTGTTTTGTTTTTAGGGGTAAAAGGATTGATTTCATCTGAGCAAGCCAAACAACTATCTCGCTGGATAAAAATAGCCTCTCCTCAAGACATTGAAGCGGTTATTCTAGCGTCTGTTTCTGGTGTTTCTGTTCTGTATCGAGATATTGTGCCATTAAATATCTGCGCTGCCCCCCAAACTATTTATTTTGAATTAAAAACTGACGTTCCTTTATGGCGTAACATCCAACAGGAGCGGGCCATGTCCGTCTGGGTGTCTCCTAATAGCGTGGCAGACTATACATTCACGCTCACTCCGGGGCAGCTATGAACCCCTACTGGGGGTTGAGTGGCCCTATTTTATCGTGGGTGGCTTGTTTTGAGACACAATCCGTCATGGATTTCGAAACAACCTACCAAGAAGCTCAACGGCTGATAGAAGCATTTTGGGCCAACAGTGGTCAAACAGAGGGGGATCGAACGGTACAATATGCGTTAGTTGCCTTAATAGATGAAATGGCAATGCAAAAGACATGGTTGGGGCGGTATGATTGGCAACAAAAACCGCTTCAAATGGTGTATTTTCAAGACAATTGCGCAGGAGAGGGATTTTTTGAACGTTTAACACTTCTATCGGTTATGCCAGCGCAGGCTGGCATCCAGTCCGAATATATTAGACTGGACCCCAGCCTACCCCCAGCCTACGCTGGGGTTAAAGGCTCACGGGGTGACAACAGACTAGATCCCAGTATTGTCATGCCAGCGCAGGCTGGCATCCAGTCTGAAAGACGACCTGTTGAGATACAACAATACATTTTAGAAATATATTATTTTTGTTTACAAATGGGGTTTCGAGGGCGGTATCAATTTTTACCTGAAACAGCGTATGATATTTTAATGAAAGAATTAAAAATTTTACTGCACAACCCAACTGCTATGGTATCGTGCGAAGAGCGTACGTTGCCTACCATAACCCCGCCCGCCAAACATAGTTATCTAAGATACCAACTGTTGGGCGTGATTGGTTTAGGGGGTCTTTATCTTGTCTTGACTCTGATTTTATACTGGCAAAGTGATACACTACACATGCCAGATTTCTCTATTATTCAGGAGATAACCCCCGATGTTTAAACCGTTAAAGCAGAGGCTAATGATTCTCTGTCGGCAGCATCCTGTATGGACCTTATTAGGAGTTAGTACTTTCTTCATGGGGTTTCTGTTATGGGCAGAATTTCCTTTATTTGGTTTAGAACCCATTATCATGCGTTTTCTTGGGGTGGGCAGTGTTTTGATTGGGATCGGATTACTCTTTTTGTTGTTAAAGGGGTTATATTGGTCTTTTAAAGGGGCAGCTTTACAAAGAGCGTTAGAGTCTCATCATTCGTTAGATATTGATGCTCTCAAAAAAGGCATGAAAGAAGCCATCGATACTCTAAAAATCACTCAATTGGGGGTTACCTATCGTGGGAAAGCTGCCTTTTATGCTTTACCATGGTTTATGGTGATGGGACCTTCTGCTGCGGGAAAGAGTACCCTGTTGCGTCGTTCAGGGTTACATTTCCCCTTTTCTACCCGAGAAGAATTGGACT
>JAHFQG010000058.1:5247-7341 GCA_023266415.1 Francisellaceae bacterium
ATACCACCGAAACGAATGATCACAATGAATGGATGGCTTTCCTTCACATTATCCGGCAATACCGCAGCAAGTGTCCGCTGAATGGGGTGATTGTTACCCTGCCTATGGCTGATATCCTCACAGCCGATTTAGACACGCTGAAAAATCACATTATTGTTATTCGAGAGCGGCTTTCGGAGATACATCAACAACTTAAATTTGTGCCTCCTATTTTCTTGGTGTTGACAAAGTTTGATTATCTCAAAGGCTTCCAATCATTTTTTAGTCGGTTGTCAGACAAAGAACGAGATGAGATCTTCGGGATCCAATTTTTAGAAGAACAACATGCTGAGTCCTTTCCCTTGGTGGTCAAAGGGAAATTAGAAACCTTATATGCGCAGTTGGCACAACTGCGAGCTCATTATTTGGCCCAAGAAACGCAATTAAACCAAAAAGTATCTTTACTCGATTTTCCCGAACAATTTCAATCCAGCATTGGGGCCTTAACCCTCTTTATTCGACAACTTCTGAAAAAAAGTCCTTATCATGAAACCCCCTATTTTCAGGGGGTCTATTTTACCAGCGCCATACAAGAAGGGTCGACATTGATTGAACATCAACCCGAGAAAAAGCGATTTTCAGAAATCACATGTTCGTTGAAGGCACCCAGATCTAGCCAGGCCTATTTTATCAAACATTTTTTTCAAAATGTTTTGTTAGCTGAAAAACATAAATCCTACTGCCAAGCCCATACCCATCAACAAGAAAAATGGAAAAAAAGAGCAGTCCATACGGGTATGGGGGCTTTACTGGTGGTGTCAAGTGGGATTATGGTCCAATCGTACCGACATAATATCAGCCTCCTTACTCAAAGTGTGGCCCTGCTCGATAAAATGTCCCTCCACATGCAAGGACAAATCAAAGGCTATACCCCTGAAAAGGTGGCTACCCAAATTCGTATTTACGAACATTTGGTGCAATTAAAGCAAGAAAGTCAATACTTTTCAGCCAAAACAGGACTGGGCTTTTATAAAGCCGGTAAAACCTTACCCCCGCTGTCAGAAGTCCTGCAAAATACTTTATCTGAAACATTTTTACACCCTTTAAAAGAGAAATTTGAACAAAAATTAAGGGACAAACAGGCATTGTGGCCTACTTGGACTGCAGATATCCAAAAGAAAGAACGACCTGATTACTACAAAACATTGGCCCTGTATCTGATGCTCTCAGCACCAGAAGGCTCCGACTTTCAATCCAATGTCGATGCTCTCACCCAAGAGTGGCTCAGCTGGCTCCATCAACAAGGAACCCCCGTTCGGTTTAAACCCGATTCCTTAAAAGCATTGGTGGGATATTATTTAGAATCTATCCAACAAACCCCCCAAAGCTGGAAGCTTTCGTTTAATACTTCTCTCATTCAACAAGCACGGCAGGTGTTGGGTGCTACCACCACCCCACAAGAAGCGTATGCTTTGTTTATGATCGAAGAAAATCAGAGAGAGACAGCTTCCACTCTATTTACCAAAGCGGGTGCCCCTACTTTATTAGCCCATTATCAACGCTGGTTAAAACAAATGAGCCAGGGCGATTGGGTATTAGGGCAATATGGGGGGGCAAACCCAGCACGAGCTGGTGTTCTGCATCAAACGTTTAAACAACAATTTACTCGCGATTATATTCACCATTGGTTTGGAGTGCTCAAACAGCCCCCAGTTGCGGATGTGCGCACCCTCAGTGATACGCTTTCCTTGCTCCGCACCGCCACACAAGATAATGGAAAGTTAGCCGAATTGCTTAAAACGGTGTTTGATAATGTTTTTTGGGAAAAAGACATGCCTTTTTTAAATGCAGAGCAGGTACACCAAGCCTTTGAGCCATTACGCACTTTTTGGAAAGAAAAAGCTTTAACGCCCGAATGGAAACAGTATGAAGAATCTTTAATACGCCTCAAGCAGACCGTCGAATTGTTATCTGCCGACTCTGATCTACTTACTTTGGTTCGTCAGGCAGAAAAAGTGTTTGTGCAAAGCAATACCGAATTTCAAGCGTCTGTGGCTGCTGCGCAAACGGTGGCTCATACCCTATCAGATGTTAAAACTCAAGAAGCCGTGTTGG
>JAHFQG010000059.1 GCA_023266415.1 Francisellaceae bacterium
AGGGGGGGGGCATCTGTATCCGATTGAGGCATGGGTTGCACACTCAATTCTTTCAGCTTTTGGTGGCCATTCAACAGGTTATATTTTAACTTTTTAGCATCTGTCAGTGCATCCTTCGCCGCGGTCTTGATGCGATCATACTGAACCGTCCTCTTTTGCCATTTAGCCGGTACCCCCGAAAGGTTACCGCCTGGCAGCGCCGATAAAGTATCATGCGTAGTTTGGCAAATTCTAATCAGTTGATCACAAGCCACCCCGATAAACTCAATGTTGATTTGGGAAGCATAGACACAACAATGATACTGGCGGTAGGCCTCTTGCAATTCTGGCTTAGATCTTTGGCTGAGTCTCAGCAAGTATCTGAGCCAAGCCTGGGTCAGTTTTTCAAATTCCGCTTGATTTTCATGAAACAAAAACGGCCGAGTATGGATAGCCAGGTTAATTGCCGCCAGGGATTGGTCATATATCTCACTTCCGTCTGTATAACCCAGACTTTCATGATAGGACACCAACCGAGCAAAAATGGGGCTTTCCATCCCTTCCAGCAAGGGGATCATCCAAAAATGTTCTCCCATGGAGGGTTGATCAACATTGACCTGTTTAGCTTTCAAACTTACATAGAGGGCCAAACATTCTTTCATGAGATCTTGGAACATCTTGCCTTGATACAAGGCCTGCGCCCTCTTTTCTGTAAAGCTGACTCGAGCGGTTTGATTGGCTTCATCTGATCCGCCATTTCGCTTAAAGCTTGCTTCTGACGACAACTGGCGATTCAAGGTTTCATAGGTAAAAGCGTCTATATCCGGGGCATTGAGTAGAAAGGGATCGGGGGCTGAGGGGGCTTGGTGGGAATACTCGGGGGGAGCTTCATAGGGGGTTCGAAACATGGGGGATACCTCTTTAAAAAGTTAGTTAATCGTATACCTTTCTGTAAAGCAAGTCAATTCCTTGGAATCTGTATAAAGAAACAGTACTCGTTTTTAAGTACAATCAACATTCCTTGACAATTTTCGATAAAAACGGCATGATGCCCTATTTTCAGCGATTTCACAGGAGATAGGCCTTGGCTAATATCAAACAATCCGCCAAACGGGCAAGACAAGCCGAGCGGCACCGTCAAAACAACCGTTGGCAAAAAACGCGTTTCAACAGCATTGTGAAGCAAGTATTGACTGCCATTGGCGCTGGGGATAAAACCCAAGCCGCTGCCACGTATCAAGCAGCGATCTCTGTTATTGATCGCCTAGCTAATAAAGGTCTTATTCATAAAAATAAGGCCGCTCGTCATAAGAGCCGGTTAAATACCCAAATCCACGCCATGGCCTGATACCCTTCACAGTTGAGCTTTCGGGGGTGTTGCCTGCGACATCTCGCAATCCTCATGTACTTATCTGTACACTCCGGTTGCTCGAGTCTTGGCGCCTACCCGAAAACTCAACTGTTTTGGGTATCCCCCTACTAAGGTGCACACTATGAAATTCATAGACGAAGCGACCATTACGGTTCAAGCCGGTGATGGTGGCAACGGAAGCGCCAGCTTTCGCCGTGAAAAATATATCCCTTTTGGGGGCCCCGATGGCGGCGATGGCGGTCGGGGGGGCGACGTTTACCTAGAAGCCCATGCTTCTTACAACACCTTAATCGATTTTCGATACACCCGTCGTTTCGAAGCGGGCTCTGGCGAAAAAGGCCATGGCAGCCAATGTTCGGGAAAATCCGGCGCTGATTGTGTGATCCCAGTACCAGTGGGCACGTTGGTTTACGAAGCCGCCACCGGCGAATTATTGGGCGATCTCACGAAAATTGGGCAACGCCTGTTGGTCGCCAAAGGGGGTGATCGAGGGTTAGGTAACCTGCATTTTAAATCCAGTACCAATCGAGCCCCTCGAAAATTCACACTGGGAAAACCGGGCGAGACGCGTGAATTAGCTTTAGAGCTCCAAATACTGGCTGATGTCGGTTTATTAGGGCTTCCCAATGCGGGAAAATCCACTCTAATATCTGCGGTATCCAATGCTCGGCCCAAAATTGCCAACTACCCCTTTACCACCTTGAATCCCAATCTTGGGGTGGTGCGTACCGCCCCAGGAAGAAGCTTTGTGATGGCGGACATTCCTGGTCTCATTGAGGGGGCCTCCTTAGGCCATGGGTTGGGGCATCAATTTTTACGCCATCTCACCCGAACGCGCCTCTTGTTGCATATCGTAGACGTAGTGCCACCAGAAGGGGATATTTTAGATAACATCCGTGTGATACAAAATGAATTGGGCGAATACAGCGATGAGCTTGCCCAAAAACCCCAATGGCTGATTTTAAATAAAATGGACTGTTTGTTGGACGACGAACAACAAGCTGTGGTAGAGCGCATTCGCCAAGAATTGCTTTGGGAGGGGCCGTTGTACGCTATTTCGGCGGTGACACAAGCAGGAACGGAGCAGCTTTGTTGGGATATTCAAGCAGCTATCACGCCCGCTCCTACAGAGCAACCATCGGCTTAATGGCCACGAAACGGCGCTGATGTGGCCCTTTCACTAAAAATTCAACCTGCCCAGCGACTTTGGCAAAGAGGGTATCATCTCCGCCTTTACCGACGAACATGCCTGGGTGGTAAGCGGTACCACGCTGACGCACAATGATGGCGCCGGCTTTGACAATTTCACCGCCATAGCGCTTAATCCCGAGATATTTTGGATTAGAATCACGACCATTGCGTGTACTACCCCCTGCTTTTTTATGTGCCATTTTTTAGATCCTTATTACGCAACGATTTCTTGGATACGCACTTCAGTGTAATTCTGACGATGCCCTTGCTTACGGCGGTAAGTTTTACGCCGTCTGAGCTTGAAAATGAGGACTTTTGGGCCACGACCCTGGGAAAGTACCTCGGCTTTCACCGTGATTTTAGGCAAGTAGGGGGCGCCTACCTGTAAGCCGTTTTCGTTGGCGATCAAGAGCACTTTGTCGAAAGAAATGGTTTGACCCACTTCCACGGGAAGGGTTTCGAGCTTCACGCGTTGGCCTGGGGCCAGTCTGTATTGCTTGCCACCACTTTCTATCACCGCGTACATACGCTTCCCTCCAAGTTAGCTAGAAAAATAAATTATATTGCTCATAGAAGCCAAGGCGGGCATTTTACCTAATTTAGCCCTCCTCCGCAACCTTGAGCCAAACCCTGAATTCAGGTATAGTTTCTTTCATGATTTTAACCGCTATCAAAGCCCTGGTGGCAGATGACCTACGGGCCGTCGATACTGCCATTCAACACCACTTAAGCTCCGAAATTCCTTTGGTGGGCCATATCAGTCATCATATCATTCTGAGTGGGGGGAAGCGGCTGCGTCCACTGTTGCACCTGTTGTCGGCGTTGGCGATGGGGTATCGGGGGACTGACCACATTACCTTGGCCGCGATTATTGAGTTTATCCACACCGCTACCCTGTTACACGATGATGTGGTGGATGAATCGTCGCAACGACGAGGGTATGCCACAGCCAATACATTGTTTGGAAATGCGGCCAGTGTGTTGGTGGGCGATTTTCTATATTCACGGGCCTTTCAACTCATGGCTTCCCTCAAGCGGTTGGAGGTGATGGATATTTTATCAGAAACCACCAACACCATTGCGGCAGGAGAAGTGTTGCAATTATCGTACCGTCATCAACCCAACCTCACAGAAGCCGAATATTTTAAGGTGATTCGGTGTAAAACCGCTGCTTTATTTCAAGCGTCTACCGAATTGGGGGCTATCTTAACCTCCCCTGCCCCAGAGATACGAGTTGCCTTGGCGACCTATGGGCGTAATGTGGGCACGGCTTTTCAGTTGATGGATGATATTTTGGATTATGAAGCCAACCCAGAAGACTGGGGTAAAAATGTGGGGGATGATTTTAAAGAAGGCAAAATGACCTTACCCCTTATTTACGCTTTACAGCAGGTATCATCACCCCAAAAACAAATGATTATTCAAGCCATTCAACATCCGGAAGGGGCTTTTTTAGAGCCTCTTCGAGATTTAATTCACAGTTCAGGCGCACTAGCGTTGTGTCGGGATAAATGTTGTGAATACACAGAGTGTGCAGGGATGGCTTTGAAGCCTTTACCAGCTTCTGCTGCCAAAGAAGCTTTATGGACACTGGCAGACTCGTTAGTTTGTAGAGTTACTTAATTTTGGCTGTGTTGCAGAAATAACAGTTAGAAAGGGCCTTGTTGCATGAATGGCCATGTTTTCACGTCATCCTGAGCCCCTCACGTCATCCTGAGTCCCTCACGTCATCCTGAGCGTAGCGAAGGATCTCCATGGCATAAGGAGATCCCTCGCTACGCTCGGGATGACGGGCTACGCTCGGGATGACGGGCTACGCTCGGGATGACGGGCTACGCTCGGAATGACGGGCTACGCTCGGAATGACGGGCTACGCTTGGGATGACTTAACAAAATATATACTACGGGCAACTGGATGCCAGTTTTCACTGGCATGACACCCAGAATGCCTGATTCATGCAACAAGGTCTTGTAGAAATAACAGTTAGAAAGAATTAATCGGGTAACTTTTGGGACAACACTTTTTCGGTTTGTTTTTGTCGAAATTCAGCCACTGCTTTGGCAACAGTTGGATCACTGAGTGCCAAAATTTGAGCGGCCAACAAAGCGGCATTTTTGGCCCCAGCCACCCCAATGGCCAAAGTGCCCACAGCTACTCCAGCGGGCATTTGGACGGTTGCCAACAGTGCATCCATGCCTTGTAAACTGGAAGAAGACATGGGAACTCCTAACACAGGGAGAGGTGTATGGGCAGCCGCCATACCGGCGGCATGAGCGGCACCACCCGCCCCAGCGATAATCACCTGCAAACCCCGTTCAGAGGCTGTTTTGGCGTATTTGGCCAATGCATCTGGCGTACGATGGGCAGACAAGACCTTTTTTTCGAAAAGAATGTGTAATTCAGTAAGCCATGCTGCGGCGTGCTGCATAGTTTCCCAATCGGAAGTAGAACCCATAAGAATAGCAACTTTAGGTTGTGACATGGGGAGCCCCCTATTCATCTAAACTGGCAAAATGCCAGCCTAGTTTATCAGACAATTGTTGTAAAATGTAGTGGCCCCGAACGCTGCCGCCTTTGGCGTTGACACGGGGACTACATACGGCAATGCCTGCTCGACCAGTAGAGACGGCGATGATGGCCCCTGAGATACCGCTTTTGGCGGGTAAGCCTGTGTGCACCAAATACATACCCGATTCATCATACAAGCCGCAGGTAGCCATAATAGCCACCACTTTGCTACAGGTTGATTGTGAAAAAATTTGTCGTCCTTGGGCATTGCGCCCCCCATTGGCCAAGAGCATGGGGAGGTAGGCCATGGTGGTGACATCGGCTTCATATGAACAGAGTCGATAATAGGTATTGAGGGCATCTTCGACTTCTAAAGGTAACACGTCATTACTTTTCAGCAGATAAGCGATGGAGCGATTACGGTTTCCGGTGACTCTTTCGGATTGATACACCGATTCATTAACATATAACGTTTTTCCAAAACATTTTTCGACCCATTTATCGAGCCATTTAGCACGTTGCTCGGTGTCTCCTGGAATACGGCTGCAGAGGGCGATGGCGCCAGCATTAATCATGGGGTTGGAGGGGGTTGTGCCCAGACGATCTAGCTCAGCAATGGAGCTAAACGCAGAGCCAGAGGGTTCGGCACTAATCCAAGAAAAGAGGGTTCGGGCCCCATATTCTTCCATAAGGCCTATCAACACCACTGTTTTGGCCACACTTTGCAGGGTAAACACATGGTCTGCATCGCCCGCAAAATAGGCTTGACCATCGAGGCGCATGATGGCGGCAGAGACTCGTTCGGGGTCGACCCGAGCCAATTCAGGAATATAGTTGGCCACTGAACCATCGGTGAAAGCTCGAGATTGCATCACCACCTCATCTAAAATTTTCTGAATATCGGTGCCCGAAAAGACCATATGAAATCCTTAAAAAATGTCGTCAGAAGGCGCATTGCCCGACCCAGAGGCGGGGGCATGATCCGTTCCTGTGGAGGTAGGTTGTTCTTGTGTATAAAAAAAAGTGACATACCAGAGTAAATCATCAGGGGCTTGTGTCAACCTTTGCCAAAGGTGGCAAGAGAATACAAGGGCATCACCCGGTTGTAAAGAGATATTTGCGGCACCATACTCTAAAAAAGTGAGTTCTTGCGTTACACCATAATTAAGGGGTACCATGAGGGCGTATTCGCGATACATGGCAGAAGGATCCATATCGGTTCTAAAAATTTGGTTGAGTGGTAATGTATTATGTTTCCAGAGACGAGGGGGTTCTCGAAATTTAGGTTGATATCGGAAGGCTGAATACAGATATGGCACAATGCGACTGCCAATACGTCGATCGACGGCATCTTGGCAAGCTTTTTGAGTTTCCGCTGATAACGCTTGTTTTCCCTCCGAGGTGGCTTGGCGAAATAACTGTAAAATATCTTGACACAAGTGTGGTTCAAACACTCCGGGCAGTCCTAACACGGGGGCGTGAGAGTGCATTTTTTGTAATTCTGGCAACCGGATCAATAAATTTTTTAATTCCGTGTCGACCGATTGGGGGGAGAGTACCCAGGCTCTTACTCGGAGAGAAGCATCTACCCAAATCAGTGCCCGATGAGCTGAAATAGTATCTTGATCGGAAACAGTTTTCCAACTGGCGATGCCCAAATCTCGACCAGCGATAATGGTGTCGTCTGATAATAAGGGGCAAGTGAGCTTATATTCGGTTTGAATCTCGGTCAATTTAGCAGATGATTCAGGTGACATACCAACAATAGATATCTGATTTTTTTCAAATTCTGGCATATATTGTTGGATTGATTTTAACATTTCTTGGCATTTAGCTTCTTCTTTATTTAAAAAATAAAAAATGAGGGTGGTTTTGCCAAAGTGTTGTAATAAGGGATAAGGTTTATTTTGAGCATCGTTGAGCAGCATATTGTGAGGAATGGTATCCCCCACGCCAAATTGTTTCACTTGTTCTTTAGGTTCATCTGTCATGGGCAGTCCCTCCTCTTGTTACTGGTATCGGCTCTATAGAGAGGAAGCATTAGCGTGTATATACGTATTGATTATTGGTCATTTCACTATATGAATGGGCCTTGTTGTATGAATCAGGCATTCTAGATGTCATGCCAGTGAAAACTGGCATCCAGTTGCCCGTAGTATATATTTTGTTAAGTCATCCCAAGCGTAGCCCGTCATCCCAAGCGTAGCCCGTCATCCCAAGCGTAGCCCGTCATCCCAAGCGTAGCCCGTCATCCCGAGCGTAGCGAGGGATCTCCCTC
>JAHFQG010000060.1 GCA_023266415.1 Francisellaceae bacterium
CTGTCTTACTCACTGATATTAATCCCCATCGTTTGGCTTTAGCCAAACAACTATCGCTTAATGCCATTCCCGCCTATGAATTAGACCCTGCTTTTCAATGCCAAGTGGGCCTGGAAATGTCTGGCAGTCCTAAAGCCCTAGAAACCCTAATACAGCAAACCCAAGCTGGTGGCCAAATTGCCCTCTTGGGCATATTGCCCTCTGCGGCCATTAATTGGTCTGCTGTTATCTTTAAAGGCCTGACTTTGAAAGGTATTTATGGTCGAAATATGTACAGCACTTGGCATAAGATGATCCGTCTCGTGCAAAACGGCCTTCCCGTTCAGCCTCTCATCACCCATACCTTTTCTATCCACGACTTTCAGGCCGCTTTCGATATGGCTTGCTCAGGAAAAGCAGGAAAAATTTTATTAAAGTGGCGGTAATTCGTTCTGTAATAAGGCTAAACTGTTATTCAACAGTCACAGATTTTGCCAAATTTCTTGGCTGATCTACGTCAGTGCCTTTCTCAACGGCCACATGATACGCCAACAATTGCAAGGGTATGGTCATAAGAATAGGTGCCAATATCGCGGGCATGGCAGGTAGCCAAATAACACATGATAAATCTCCCAAAGGCAAGGGCACTCCTTCCTCCGCAAAAACAATCAACCGTCCACCCCGAGCCTCTACTTGTTCTAAACTAATACACATTTTGGCCAATAAACCATCGTTGATCACCAACGCCACCACTGGCATGGTTTCGTCCACCAAGGCCAAAGGCCCATGCTTTAACTCCCCGGCTGGATAAGCTTCCGCATGAATATACGAAATTTCTTTTAATTTTAAAGCCCCTTCCATCGCAATGGGCACTAGGCTACCTCGCCCTAAAAATAAGGCGCTGTTAGATGTTTTAAATTGAGGCACCAGTGATTTAATAGCATTATCTAATAAAAACAGTTTCTCAATACACTCTGGTAAGCAGCGTAAAGCTTGCACAATACTGTGCTCGTCTTCTTTAGACAGCGAATGTCTTCGTCCCAACACCACCGATAACAACAACAACGCCACTAATTGTGTGGTAAATGCCTTGGTGGAGGCCACCCCAATTTCAGGACCCGCATGGGTCAGAAACACACACTCCGACGACCGAACAATGGCACTTTCGGGTACATTACAAATGCCTAAAATACCCGACAATCGGCCTTTATCCACCGCTTGCAACGACGCCAAAGTATCTAGTGTTTCACCTGACTGAGAAATAACCACAAATAACGTGTTTTGAGGTAACGCCGATTTTCGTGACCGAAATTCACTGGCTACTTCTACTTGGGTTGGGATCCCCGCCAAAGACTCTATCCAGTGTTTTCCCAATAACCCCGCATGATAACTGGTACCACAGGCCACAATTTGAATGGCTTGCGTTTGGTCGAACACGCTGGAGGCTTTATCCCCAAAAATATGATCGGGCACTGTTTTTCCCAACAGTCGCCCTTCCAGCGATTCATTGATGGCAAGAGCTTGTTCAAAAATCTCTTTTTGCATAAAATGTCGGTAAGGCCCCTTCTCTGCCGTCTGAGACGACATCTGAATATGGCGCACCTCACGCGTCACCAACTGCCCAGTTTTATCCCAAATAATCACTTTATCGCGATACACTGCCGCCACATCACCCTCTTCCAAGACAATAAACGATTGGGTAACAGGCAATAAAGCCAACACATCCGAAGCTACAAAGTTTTCCTTAACCCCAAGACCTATTACCATCGGACATCCTTTTCGAACAGCCATCAAATAATGAGGCTGCTCTGCACTCATAATCGCCAATGCGTAAGAACCTTCCAACGTAGCCACAGCCTGCCTAACCGCTTGAGCAAAATCCGGGTGTTGTTGATAAAACTCTTGAATAGAATGAGCGATCACTTCTGTATCGGTATCGGATTGAAAGACGAATCCGCGAGCACTCAACTGTTTTTTAGATTCAGTATAGTTTTCAATAATACCATTGTGAACAATGGCCAAGGACTCCCCCGACATATGGGGGTGCGCATTCTTTTCAGAGGGTCGACCATGGGTCGCCCAACGGGTATGGGCTATCCCCATCGTCCCAGACAATTCTTGAATAGCGGGCTTTTCAATGAGATCTCGCACCTTGCCACAATGCCGAACTCGGGTCATTTTACCATTCTGCCAGCAGGCAATCCCTGCGGAATCGTATCCTCGATATTCCAGGCGCTTCAACCCCGCCAATAACACTGGCACTATGTTGCGCTCACCAATCCCCCCAGTAATGCCGCACATGATTACTCCTTTTCTTCTTTTGCTCTCTGCCAAGGAATACTCTTTTGCGGCACGCGCGATAGGGTGAGTTGACCAGCTGGCGCGTCTTTGGTGAGTATGGTACCCGCCCCCACTGTTGCTTTTTCTCCCACTGAGACAGGGGCAATTAATGCGGTATTTGATCCAACAAATGCGTTGTCACCAATGTGCGTCGCAGATTTGTGCACCCCATCATAATTACAAGTAATGGTGCCCGCACCTATGTTCACCCATGTCCCAAGGGTGGCATCCCCTAAATAAGTTAGATGATTAGCTTTTGAGTGTTCTCCCACTGTTGAATTCTTCACTTCCACAAAGTTCCCAATCTGGGCATGGGAGTGCAACACAGTGCCTGGCCGAAGGCGCGCATAGGGCCCTACTTTGGCATGCTTTCCGATGATGGCACCATCAGCATGGGTAAAAGCCTCTACAAAAGCGCCATCGTCTATGTGGGTGTTCTTGAGCACGCAATGTGCCCCAATAGTCACATTTTGTCCTATCTGAGTATTGTCCAATACCACATTCACATCCACCACACTGCCAACCCCAAAGGTACATGTGCCTCGAATATCCACCCGAGCTGGATCCACCATCCGTACTCCTTGGAGCATCCAACGTTCCACAATGCGTTTTTGATAGAGTCGCTCTACGTGGGCCAATTCTCGCAAATCATTCACCCCTAATAGGGTATCTGGGTGAAAAACAGACACAGCCTCTATGGCAACCCCCTCTTCTCGAGCGCTTCCGATGATATCGGTTAAATAAAACTCTTTCTGGGCGTTGTGATTGTTGAGGGTGGGTAACCATTTTTTAAGCCAATGGGTGGCCACTAAAAAAATGCCCGAATTGACCTCGTGTAAATTTTTTTGCGCTTCTGTGGCGTCTTTTTCTTCCACAATTTTGAGCACATGACCCTGCTCATCACGCACAATTCGGCCCAACCCAGCTGGGTTAGACACAACAGCCGTGATCAGCCCAACCTTCTCTGGGGGTACCCTGTTAATAAAATGCGCTAAAGCCGCTTCTTCTATCAGAGGGGCATCTCCCAATAAAATCAGAGTCTGACTGTTTGGGTTTAAAGGGGGTAAAGCACAGGAAACGGCATGCCCTGTCCCTAAAGGGGTAGGTTGTTCAGCCCAAAGAATGTTTTTATGAGGGATCGCTTGTTGTAGGAGATCTAAATTTTGACCATGGACCACACTGATAGAATGGGGTTTTAAGGTTAATGCCTTCTCAACCACGTGCCACAACAAGGCTCTGCCCCCCAACGGCTGTAATACCTTTGGAAAAGCAGTTTTCATACGCTTTCCCTGGCCTGCTGCCAAGATGATAATGTTTAAATCCATTTTTCAACCTAACAATTAATGTCTCATCGCCCTTTTCAATTCCCGAATGGTGCGTAAAATACCCGCCGCCCGTGCCAGTTCTGCCCGCGCCAGAGAGTATTCCTTCTCTCCATGACGCCCTGCCAACACCATTTCGGCCATTTTTTTAGCACGTTCTACTTCTGCTTCATCCAAATCTTTCCCACGCAGCACGGTATCAGCTAGAATAGTGACTTCAAAGGGCTGAACTTCTAAAATACCGCCTGATACATAAATGACTTCTTCGGCTTCTTCTAAGTTTAAAATGCGAACCGGCCCTGGACGTAATGTGGTCATAAGGGGGGCATGGCGTGGGGTGATCCCCAAATCACCCTGCACCCCAGAGGCAATCAGCATACTTGCTTGCCCCGCATAAATAGAGGACTCTTGGCTGACAATATGAACCTTTAAACTGGTTATCATAACGTTTTGGCCTTTTCAACCGCTTCGTCAATAGTGCCAACCATATAAAAAGCTTGTTCGGGCAGGTGATCATACTCACCCGACAAAATGCCCTTAAACCCTCGAATGCTGTCTTTCAAGGAAACGTACTTCCCAGGACTTCCCGTAAAGACTTCAGCCACAAAGAAAGGCTGGGACAAGAACTGCTGTATTTTGCGAGCTCTCATCACCATGAGTTTGTCTTCTTCCGATAATTCATCCATTCCCAAAATAGCAATAATGTCTTTAAGCTCTTTGTAGCGCTGCAGCACCCCTTGAACTGCCCGAGCAATGTCATAATGCTCTTGCCCTACCACGAGGGGATCGAGCTGACGACTGGTGGAATCGAGTGGATCTACCGATGGGTAAATGCCTAATTCAGCAATTTGACGAGATAAAACCACCGTTGCATCCAAATGCGAAAATGTCGTGGCCGGAGACGGATCGGTTAAGTCGTCCGCAGGCACATACACCGCTTGAATAGACGTAATAGATCCCGTTTTCGTAGAAGTGATCCGCTCTTGGAGTCGCCCCATTTCTTCCGCTAAGGTGGGCTGATACCCTACGGCTGATGGCATCCGACCTAATAGAGCCGACACTTCTGTCCCCGCCAGGGTATACCGATAAATGTTATCCACAAACAACAACACATCTCGCCCTTCATCCCGAAAGCTTTCCGCCATGGTCAGCCCTGTTAGCGCTACCCGCAAACGGTTGCCCGGAGGCTCGTTCATCTGTCCATATACCAGCGCAACTTTGTCCAACACGTTGGATTCACGCATTTCGTGGTAAAAATCGTTTCCTTCTCGAGTCCGCTCACCCACCCCAGCAAACACGGAATACCCACTGTGTTCAATGGCAATGTTTCGGATGAGCTCCATCATGTTCACCGTTTTACCCACCCCCGCGCCCCCAAATAAACCCACTTTCCCCCCTTTGGCAAAGGGGCAAATTAAGTCAATAACCTTAATTCCTGTTTCGAGCAGGGCTTCATTGGCGGCTTGCTCACAAAAAGCTGGGGGTGCACGATGAATGGGCAAGAAAGACTCTGAACCAATAGGGCCTTTATCGTCAATGGGGTTCCCCAATGCATCCATAATACGCCCTAAAGTTTGTTGACCTACAGGCACGGTAATAGGCGCCCTTGTATTGGTCACTTTTAAGCCACGGCACAAACCATCGGTTGAGCCCATGGCAATGGTTCTAACCACGCCCCCTCCCAATTGCTGCTGTACTTCGAGGACAATGGAGGTATCTGATACTTGCAGGGCATCGTATATCTTGGGAACCGCATGACGAGGAAATTCAACGTCTACCACGGCGCCAATAATGGCAACGATGGTCCCAAGGTCGGTTTTAGAGGCTACTTTTTCCATTCTTTTCTCGCTTTAATCAATAATTTATATGGCGGCGGCTCCAGACACAATTTCAGACAATTCTTGCGTAATGGCCGCTTGTCTGGCCTTGTTGTAAGCCAACTGCAAGGAATCAATGAATTCTCCAGCATTATCTGAGGCGCTTTTCATGGCAACCATGCGAGCGGCTTGCTCGCAAGAAAAGTTTTCTACTGCCCCTTGATACACTTGAGCTTCGATATACCGAGACAACACCAATTCTATGAGGGCAGTCGCTTCCGGCTCATAGAGATAATCCCAGCTACCAGCAATTTTATTTTCCCCGGGTTCAATGGGCAATAAACGCCGAATTGTGGGTTTTTGAGACATGGTATTGACAAACATGTTATAGGCCAAATAAAGGGCATCTATTCGGTGTTCTTGATACGCTTCTAACATCACTTTAACCGGCCCAATAACTTCAGCCGCCTTTGGCGTATCCCCCAAACGCTGCGCTTGTGCCACAATATTCAAATTGAATCGCTTAAAGTATGCGTAGGCCTTCACCCCCATAGTGCAAATATCCACTGGAATGGATTTTGAATCGAACTCAGAAAGCTTACTGATACAGGTTCGAAATAAATTGGTGTTTAATCCCCCACAGAGACCTCGATCGGTGGAAATGATAATCAACCCCACTCGTTTTTCATCACGAGGCTCTAAATAAGGATGTGAAATTTCGAGTTTTCCAGACGCCAAGTGGTCAACCACCCGTTGAATTTCTCGATGGTACGGCCGGCTAGCCATCATACGTTCTTGCGCTTTACGCATCTTGCTCGCAGCCACCATTTCCATAGCGCGCGTGATTTTTTGAGTACTTTTAATGCTCTTAATTTTGGTTCGGATTTCTTTTGCGCCGGCCATAATACAAAGCCCTTATCAAGCTTGGGTGGTTTGAAACTGTTCTAACACGTTGCGAATACCCTTCTCAATGCCTTCGGTCAAAGCCTTTTCAGTATTGATAAGCTCTAACAAAGCATGATCATTCACTTTCGCAAAAGTGAGTAAATCTTGCACAAAAGACACCACCTTTTTAAGGGCGACTTTGTCTAAAAAGCCCCTATCCACCGCATACAACGCGATGGCCATTTGGGCCACGCTCAGTGGGGAATATTGATGTTGCTTCATGATTTCAGTCACCCGTTGACCACGCTCTAATTGTTTGCGCGTAGTTTCATCTAGGTCAGAAGCAAATTGAGAGAAAGCCGCCAATTCTCGGTATTGGGCCAAAGCCAGGCGGATCCCCCCGCCCAGTTTTTTAATAATTTTGGTCTGTGCCGCCCCGCCAACCCGAGACACGGACAACCCAGCGTTGATGGCAGGCCGAATGCCCGCATTAAATAAGTCCGTTTCCAAAAATATTTGGCCGTCCGTAATGGAAATCACATTGGTGGGGACGAAAGCCGACACATCCCCTGCTTGGGTCTCAATAATGGGCAAAGCCGTTAAAGAGCCCGTTTTCCCTTTCACCTTACCCCCAGTTATTTTTTCAACATACTCGGCATTAATGCGAGATGCTCGCTCTAAAAGCCGGGAATGCAAATAAAACACATCGCCAGGATAGGCTTCTCGACCGGGGGGTCGACGCAACAACAATGAAATTTGTCGATAGGCCCACGCTTGCTTGGTTAAATCGTCATATACAATCAGGGCATCTTCGCCTCGGTCACGAAAATATTCCCCCATCGCACATCCCGCATAAGGGGCAATAAACTGTAAAGAAGCGGCTTCCGCGGCGGTTGCCGCGACGACGAT
>JAHFQG010000009.1 GCA_023266415.1 Francisellaceae bacterium
CACCCGCCAAAGACGTTCTAGCTCTGCACCCAGATGGTATTTTTTTATCTAATGGTCCGGGGGATCCAGAACCTTGTGCCTATGCTCTTGATAATATTCGTATTTTTCTTAAAAAACGTATCCCTATTTTGGGTATTTGTCTAGGGTTCCAACTGTTGGCACTGGCCGAGGGGGCTAAAACTTTCAAAATGAAATTCGGTCACCATGGTGCTAACCATCCTGTGCAAGACATAAAAACAGGTCGTGTTTGGATCACAGCCCAAAATCATGGATTTTCTGTTGATACATTGCCCCCCACCCTGAAAGCCACCCATATTTCTTTGTTCGATGGCACCTTACAAGGCATTCAGCATCGTGAAGCCCCCGCCATCGCGTTTCAAGGGCATCCAGAAGCAGGGCCAGGGCCCAAAGATGCCACCGGTATGTTTGATCTCTTTCGACAACTCATGGACGCGTATACATGCCAAAAAGAACCGATATAAAAAGCATTCTCATTATTGGCGCGGGCCCCATCGTCATTGGGCAAGGCTGCGAATTTGACTATTCTGGTACCCAAGCCTGCAAAACCTTGAAGCAAGAAGGGTATCGGGTGATTTTGGTCAACTCCAACCCGGCCACCATCATGACCGATCCCAATTTATGTGATGCCACCTATATCGAACCTATTCACTGGACCGTCATCGAAAAAATAATTCAAAAAGAACGCCCCGATGCTATCCTCCCCACCCTAGGGGGGCAAACCGCCCTCAATTGCGTCTTAGACTGCGCCCGCCAGGGCATTTTAGAGCGCTATGGCGTGGAAATGATAGGCGCCACCCAAGAGGCTATTGAAAAAGCGGAAGACAGAGCAAAGTTCCAACAAGCTATGCACAAAATTGGCCTCAAAACACCTTTGTCCTATATGGCTTACGATATGGATAGCGCCAAAGTCGCCCAAGAACAAGTGGGCTTCCCCACCATTATTCGCCCTTCTTTTACTTTAGGGGGTACTGGTGGGGGAATTGCTTACAATATGGAAGAGTTCGAAACCATCTGCTGCCGCGGATTCGATTATTCTCCCACCCACGAACTCCTCATTGAACAATCCGTGATTGGTTGGAAAGAATTTGAAATGGAAGTGGTGCGCGATAAAAATGACAACTGTATCATCGTGTGCTCTATTGAAAATATGGATGCCATGGGTGTTCATACGGGTGATTCTATTACCGTTGCCCCCGCCCAAACGCTCACTGACAAAGAATATCAACGCATGCGGGACGCTTCTTTCGCCATTTTACGAGAAATCGGTGTCGAAACAGGTGGCTCTAATGTGCAGTTTTCAGTCAATCCGATGGATGGCGAATTGTATGTCATTGAAATGAATCCACGTGTCTCTCGCTCTTCTGCCTTGGCCTCAAAAGCCACCGGTTTTCCCATTGCCAAAGTGGCCGCTCAACTGGCCGTCGGATATACCCTCGATGAATTGAAAAATGAAATGACGGGCTTTCAAACACCTGCCTCTTTCGAACCCAGCATCGATTATGTTGTCACCAAAATCCCTCGGTTTAATTTTGAAAAATTCAAAGAAGCCGACGATACCCTCACCACTCAAATGAAATCGGTGGGTGAAGTCATGGGTATGGGCAGTACCTTTGCCGAGTCACTTCAAAAAGCCATCCAGAGTTTGGAAGTCGGGTTGTTTGGACTTGAATCGCCCACTTATGCTGATATAGAGGATATTCACACCACCCTAACTGAAAAACTTCGCACGCCTCGGTGGGATCGCTTATGGTATATTGCCGATGCTTTTCGACACGGATTTTCCTTATCGGAGATTTATGCGCTTTCTTACATTGATCCGTGGTTTTTATCTACGATTCAACATGTGGTGGAAACAGAAAGCCAGTTGACCAACAAGAGTTTGGATTCGTTCACCCCTCACGACTGGAAGGCCCTTAAACAACAAGGATTTACTGATCACCGTTTGGCCCAACTCCTCAACACCACAGAAGGGGCCGTACGTGAACACCGTGAAGGGTGTCACGTCTTCCCCACCTTTAAACGCGTCGATAGTTGTGCAGCTGAATTTAGCACCCCAACCGCCTATATGTACTCTACCTATCAATCCGTCTGTGAAGCAGTACCCACAACGCAACCCAAAATTATGATTTTAGGGGGGGGGCCCAATCGCATTGGCCAAGGCATCGAATTCGACTATTGCTGTGTTCATGCTGCCTACGCCTTACGAGAAGTTGGCTATGAAACCATTATGGTGAACTGTAACCCCGAAACTGTCTCCACCGACTACGACACGGCCGATCGCCTCTACTTCGAACCCCTCACGCTCGAACACGTACTGAATATCGTCCGAATTGAAAAGCCTCAAGGCGTGATTGTCCACTTTGGTGGCCAAACTCCCCTCAAATTGGCTGTAGCTCTAGAAAAGGCTGGTGTGCCTATTATTGGTACATCACCTGAAGCCATTGATTTAGCGGAAGATCGAGGCCGCTTTCAAGTCTTTCTAGAAAAATTACAGTTAAAACAACCCCCCAATGGCATTGCCCGTACCTTAAAAGAAGCTCTCATTACGGCAGAAAAGATTGGCTACCCCTTGATGGTTCGCCCTTCCTATGTGCTCGGAGGACGGGGAATGGAAATTGTGCAAGATCCTGAAGAACTGTGCCGTTATTTCCAAGAAGCCGTCCAAGTATCGGCTGGATCTCCCGTCTTGCTCGATCTCTTCCTAGATGATGCCATTGAAGTAGATGTGGATGCCATTTGCGATGGCACATCCGTATTTATTGGCGGCATCATGGAGCATATCGAACAAGCGGGTATCCATTCCGGCGACTCCAGTTGTACACTGCCCCCTTGTAGCTTAGGATCCGATATACAAGATTTATTGAGAAAGCAAGTTACCCAAATGGCTTTATCTTTGGGCGTGGTAGGGTTAATGAACATCCAATTTGCCATTCAAAAGGGTGTTATTTATGTGTTGGAAGTCAACCCTCGTGCTTCTCGCACAGTGCCATTTGTGTCCAAAGCCACCGGGCTGCCTTTGGCCAAAATAGCAACCCTGTGTAAAGTGGGTATATCTCTAAAACAACAAGGCATAGAGACTGAAGCAATGCCTACCCTGATGGCCGTAAAACAATCCGTTTTTCCGTTTGCTAAATTTCCAGGCGTCGACCCCATTTTGGGGCCTGAAATGCGTTCTACTGGGGAAGTGATGGGGTTGGGAAAAAGTTTTGGGGAGGCTTTTGCTAAAGCAAGTTTAGCGGCTAACAATAATATCCAGCGAACCGGCTCTGCCTTTATCAGCGTGCGAGATGCGGATAAAGCGGGAGTGGTGGAAGTGGCACGTGCTTTACGAGCATGCGGGTTTGACATTGTGGCTACTCGAGGGACGGCAGCCGCTTTAATCCAAGGAGGGGTGCTATGTGAAATCGTTAATAAAGTTCAGGAAGGTCGTCCACATGTTGTGGATATGATTAAAAATGATAGAATTGCTTTTATCATCAACACGACAGAAGGGCGGAAAGCCATTCAAGATTCCAACACCATTCGACGCCATGCCGTTCAACATAAAGTAAGTTATGTGACCACGCTTTCTGGCGCTAAAGCCGTGGTCATGTCACTTATCCATTCATCTGACCAAAGTATCGTTTGCTTGCAAACGTTACATAAAAGAGTACATTGCTATGAATAAAGTGCCTATGACTTTATCGGGAAAAGAACAATTAGAGGCCGAATTACAGCAGTTAAAAGGACATGAGCGTCATCGCATCATAGCCGCTATTGCGGAAGCACGGGCCCATGGTGACTTAAAAGAAAATGCCGAGTATCATGCGGCCAAAGAACAACAAGGCTTTGTGGAAGGCAGGATTTCTGAAATAGAATCTAAATTATCGTATGCGCATGTGATTAATGTGAAAAATCTGCCCAAAACAGGTAGAATAGTTTTCGGAGTAACGGTTACACTTATCAACACCACCACCGATGATGAAACAGTGTGGCAGTTGGTAGGCGACGACGAAGCAGATTTTAAACAAGGAAAAATTTCTATTAACTCCCCCTTGGCACGCGCGCTGATTGGGAAAGAAGCGGGCAATGTGGTGCAAGTGAATGCGCCGGGAGGAATGACGGAATATGAGATATATGAAGTATTATACCTATAAAGGAGAATAACATGTTTAAAAATGTCGCTCAAATCATTTTTCGGTTCGGTGCTTTAAGGCGTCCTATTACTTCTTGGGTGGAAGACCATGTCAGTTATGGTGGCGATGTTTTTGTCCAAATTCCCCAAGTGCCTTCTAGTGTTGTGTTGCACAATTTAATGGAACAATGTTCCAATATGAATAAACATATTGTGGCGATGAATAATCTGCTACGATATCGCTGTACTGAGGTATTTTTCAATGAGCTAAAAAAAGATGACTCAAAAGAGGCTTTGCTCATGCGAGATTTGTCTCAGCAATGTACCGAAATGGCTCAACAAGCACAAGAAATGAAAACTGTGGTAGAAAGCTTTCAAAAAAAATGCCCTCAGCTTCGATAATCCATGGATGGGAGTGTGTATGTTTAAATGGGATCCGAAAAAACAGGAAATGATTCGAGATGGCTCTGTCCAAGATGCCGCTATTCAAACAGAGCCCCTAAGGCAGGCTGAACACTATCGAGCAGAATTTAGAGGTACCCCAAAATATTTGAGAAAACCTGTCTTTGAGGTTCAAGAAGACATATCTGATAGTCAATCAAATTACTCATATTCTCATGAGGCACCCCCCCAGGAAAATAAGCTCGTTCCACAAACAGGACGACGATATCAAACATCAGAACATCCTTCAAATTTGCAAATCACCCAGGGTGAAGAACTACCTGCCAAAAAAATGCCTTCTGTCTTTACAATATTTCGGAACAAATTCAGTCAAAAATGGCTCGCTACCTGGTCACCCGATGGGACTAAACAGGAAAAAGAAAGCGAGGTACTCCTAGAACCATCCTCCAATCAAAATCCTGAACAACCCAGCGAACAGGTTTATCAAAATAAAGAAATCACCCAAGAAGAACTTAAAAGCATATTAAGTGAAGCATCTCAAAAAAACTTCCCAATTCATGTCGAGCAATTGTTTCAGTCAGTATCAGATCAAACCCAATGGATAGGAAAACATGTCACCATCCAAGAAACAACCGGTACCGGAAAGCAAATTGAACACACTTTCCTATGCTATAGTGTTCCTCAGCCCAACTTCCAGCAAAGTTCTGAATTAGAATCCAGTTCTTATTATCCCCCCATTCTAATTGATAGAACTTTAGATCCTCAAATAGAACGGGAAGATACACTAAGCCATTCATCACAATCCTCTAGGAGAATATCCTATGCCTAGAACTCGACAATGGATACCACGTACCAGCTGGATAGATATAGGTATTAAAACAGAAAAAGTAGACCCAGATACCTGGGAAGCCGAAAGGTATCGTTCTTATCGATTATCTGGTATACGACCTTTTTGGGAAAAAAGGATTAAAAACAGCGTCGCTATAAAACAACTCAGTGTCATGGGTTTGTCTGATTTACAATATTTTCTACTCAAATATTTGGGAAGCAAAACGGCCAAAATGGCCACCGATATCTTTATTGAGTTAGAGATATTACTTGGCTTAACCGATCAACATTGTAATAACAGCTTGTGGGATAAAAAACGTTTTTCAGACCGCGCAGATAACATTATTAATGCCGTAAAACACCTGATAAATAAATCAGAAACTCTCGCAGAATACCAGCCTTTATTTAAAAAAGACTCCTTTAAAGACAGACTCGACCGCATTTGTTTGGTCTTGGAAGATCTCCTCGAAATCCCCGAACCTAAAAACCCTGAGGCTTTGCAAAAACGATTAAATGTCATTTGGATGACAATATGGGGTAAAAAACAAAATCAACCTATCACCCATTTCGATAGTATCATGGCCTGGCTAAACATCGAAGATACTTCCCAAGTGGTTGGTTATCATAAAAGCCAACTAATGAACCCCCCACCCTTATGTCAGTTAAGGCAATATTTGTGGCGATATTCTAAAGAACCAGAAACAACCCCGAATGATACCGTGCACCATATTCAATACCGGACTTCTATTTTTTCTAAATAAATAACCCTAATGGTTATTATTGTTGGCTTTAAAAAATACCACTTTGTGCCCAATAATTTGAACTAAATGAGCCATATGATGGGTTATAATGGCCTGGATGATGGCTTGACGGGCAGATTTGTCTGCTGCTGAAATGTGTATTTTAATCAGCTGATGAGCCAGTAAAGCCACCCCAATTTCAGCTTGAACGGCCTCTGTAAGCCCCTTTTGACCAATACGAACCACCGGTTTTAACACATGGGCCTGTTGTTTTAAGGACTGATTTTGAGCTATCGTAGGTTTAATTTGAAAAGACCTTATTGCTTAAATGGTTTTAATCGTCACCCCCCAGCGTAGGCTGGGGTTCAGATAAGGGCTCATTCTATGAAAAAATCAGGCTGGATGCAACGTCATGTCCGAGATCCTTTTGTTCAAAAGGCCGTTAAGGCAGGCTATCGCTCGCGCGCTGCTTTTAAATTGATGCAAATACACGAAAAAGAGGGTTTATTTAAAAAAGGCCACTGGATCATCGATTTAGGTGCTACCCCAGGCGGTTGGGCTCAAGTGGTTTCAAAGTTGGTCGGCTCCACCGGTCGGGTGATTGCCCTAGACAGATTGCCCCTAATCCCCATTCCAGGCGTTATATTCATCCAAGGCGACTTCTTGGCCGATAGTACCTTGGAAACATTGCGAGCCGTTTGTCCGCCCAAGGGGGTTGATTGGGTGATATCTGATATGTCACCTAACTTAAGTGGGATATCTGATTCGGATGAAGCCCGTATGGCTGAACTGAACGAAGCAACATTGGCTTTAAGTCTCAGACTCCTAAAACCCAAAGGAGGCTTGTTGCTCAAAATGTTTCAAGGCAGTGGATTTAAAGCGTTCCAAACCTTATTGCAACAGCACTTTAATAAGGTCAAAACGTACAAACCGGATGCCTCTCGTGCTGAATCCAGGGAGGTCTACTTACTGGCGCAAGGATTTAAAGTGGTGTAACCTACCCAGGAACTGGGTTTATAAGGGGGCGGCTTTGAGCGACATGGCAAAGAATTTAGTTGTATGGCTTATAATCGCCTTGGTTTTAATGTCAGTCTTTAATAACTTTAATCCCCGTAACAATGCTGGGACTAAAATCCCTTATTCTACATTTGTCCAAAAAGTGGACAGTGGCGAAATCAAAAACGTCATCATCGATAAACAAAATATCCGCGCCATCAACAATCGCGACGAAATCTTTACCACCTATATGCCTCTTCCGGATATGTATCTCTTAAACGATTTACTCGAAAAGAATGTGGTGGTGGTCGGTAAAGCCCCCGAACAACAAGGCCTGCTTATGAGCATCTTCATCAGCTGGTTCCCCATTATCTTGTTCATCGGTGTCTGGATTTTCTTTATGCGCCAAATGCAAGGCGGTGGACGAGGTGCCCTCTCGTTTGGCAAAAGCCGAGCCCGTATGCTCGGTGAAAATCAAGTCAATGTCACCCTGGCCGATGTGGCCGGTATCGATGAGGCCAAAGCCGAAGTCTCAGAGTTGGTCGAATTTTTGAAAGATCCCACTAAGTTCCAACGTTTGGGCGGTAAAATCCCCAAAGGCGTGCTCATGGTCGGCCCCCCAGGAACCGGAAAAACATTACTTGCTCGCGCCATCGCAGGTGAAGCCAAAGTGCCTTTCTTCACCATCTCCGGTTCCGATTTTGTTGAAATGTTCGTGGGCGTCGGCGCTTCTCGCGTGCGCGATATGTTTGAACAAGCCAAAAAACACGCCCCTTGCATCATCTTCATCGACGAAATCGATGCGGTAGGCCGCCATCGTGGCGCTGGCCTCGGCGGTGGACACGATGAACGTGAACAAACCTTGAACCAATTATTGGTGGAAATGGATGGCTTTGAAGGCCATGAAGGCGTCATCGTCATTGCCGCCACCAACCGACCGGACGTACTTGATAAAGCCTTACTCCGCCCCGGTCGCTTTGACCGACAAGTGGTTATTAGTTTGTCTGATATCATTGGTCGCGAACAAATTTTAAATGTCCACTTGCGCAAAGTGCCCATCGACGACGATGTCGATGCCCATGTCATTGCCCGAGGTACCCCCGGTTTCTCAGGTGCCGATTTAGCCAATTTGGTAAACGAAGCCGCTTTGTCTGCTGCACGCCACAATAAGAAAAAAGTGGACATGGAAGAAATGGAACACGCCAAAGACAAAATTATGATGGGTACCGAACGGGGCAGCCTCCATATGAGTGAAAAAGAAAAGGAACTCACTGCTTATCACGAAGCCGGACACGCTATTGTGGGCCTTAGTGTTCAAGACCACGATCCTGTTTATAAAATTACCATCATTCCACGCTCCCAAGCCCTAGGCGTCACCGTCTTTTTACCCGAACAAGATCGATACAGCTATTCCAAACGACGACTTGAAAGTCAGATTACAAGCTTATTCGGTGGGCGCCTTGCCGAAGAGCTGATTTTCGGTCCCTCCAGCGTGACCACAGGCGCCAGCAACGACATTCAACGGGCTACCGAGATTGCGCGCAAAATGGTTACTCGTTGGGGTCTTTCTGATAAATTGGGCCCCCTGGCTTATGGCGAAGAAGATGGTGAGGTCTTTTTAGGACACTCCTTTACCAAACAAAAAGACATCTCCACCGATACCGCCAACCTCATCGATCAAGAAATTGGCCTCATCATCGACCACAATTACGAACGTGCTCGTAAAATTTTGAAAGAAAAACTGCCTGTTCTACACGATATGGCAGCTGCCTTACTAACATACGAAACCATCGATCGTGACCAAATCGACGATATCATGTCCGGTAAACCCCCTCGGGAACCTAAAAATTGGCATGAAGCCAAACACGATAAGAAACGTAAATCACGGAAGAAAGATCACCCACCAGAGGAAACCAGGGATGCCGCAACTGACCCATAGCCCTCGCTATTTTGGTACCGACGGTATTCGAGGTCCCGTTGGTGAAGATCCAATGACGCCTGATGTGATGCTCAAATTGGGATACGCCATAGGCCAAATTCTTAAAGCTTCTCACAAACCTACCGTTTTAATCGGTCGTGATACTCGTGTCTCAGGCCCTTTACTTGAGGCTGCCCTTAGCGCAGGCCTCATGGCCTCTCGTATTCACGTGCTTTCGGCGGGTATCGTGCCCACCCCAGCCGTGGCCTATCTCACCAAAACCTTACACGCCGATATGGGCATCGTCATCAGTGCCTCACACAACCCCTACACCGATAACGGCATTAAATTTTTTTCAGAAGACGGGACTAAAATTTCCGATACCGTAGAACAAGCCATTGAAGCATTTCTACAAGACACCCCCCCCCCCCAATCCTGTACGGGCACCACACAGGGGCTAGAAGATGCCGCCGGTCGCTATATCGAATTTTGTAAAAGCGCTTTTGTGGGCGATTTTCCTTGCCTTACCCTGGTGGTAGATGGTGCAAATGGCGCTTTAAGCCATATTGCCCCTACTTTGTTCACAGAATTGGGTGCCCGGGTGATCCCCATTCATTGTAAGCCTAATGGCCTGAATATCAACGATCATTGTGGTTCAACCGCCCCCCAAGCCCTGCAACAAGCCATTTTAACCCATCAAGCTGATATTGGCCTGGCCGTGGATGGCGATGGCGACCGACTTATCATGGTCGACCATACCGGAACCGTGGTAGATGGCGACGAATTACTGTTTATTATTACCAAATGGTACCAAGCCAAAGGACGTCTCAATGGTGGTGTGGTGGGTACTCTCATGAGTAATGCCGGCCTTGCTCAAGCACTACACAAAGCGAATATTCCCTTTATTCGTACCCAAGTAGGGGACAAATTTGTATTGGAAGCCCTCGTCACCCAACATTGGCAGTTGGGCGGAGAAGCCTCAGGCCACATTATCTGCCGCGATAAAACCCCCACCGGAGATGCCCTCATCGCCGCTTTACGCGTTTTTTCAGCCCTCAGCTATTTTGGTAAAACTTTATATGACTTAAAACAGGGTATGCACAAATGGCCCCAAATCATAAAAAACATTCCCACCAAACAAGCCAAACAAGTGGCTTCACACCCAGAGGTACAAACCCAAGTCGCCACTTTACAAAAAACGTTGGGTAATACGGGGCGAATTATCCTCAGACCTTCTGGCACAGAACCCATTTTGCGAGTAATGGTCGAGGCAGAAAACCTTCCCTTGGCCGAAAAAATTGCAGAGCAACTCACCCAATTTATTCTGGATACTCTAGGTTAAATATGCACAAATATGTGATTGGTAATTGGAAAATGCAGGGCTCTTTGGCCCAAAATACAGCCCTGATAAAGGCCCTTCTTCAAGAAGAGACTACTCTTTCAGGCTGCCATGTGGTAGTATGTCCCCCACTTGTTTATCTGGATTCTGTACAGCGTTTATTGGTCAGAAATCTTATTTCTTTGGGGGCACAAGACGTAAGCGCCCAAAGCTCCGGCGCGTATACCGGCCAAGTATCGGCTAATATGCTGAAAGAAATGGGGTGCCAATATGGAATTGTTGGCCATTCTGAGCGGCGGCAATACCAGGCCGAAAGTAATGCCGAAGTGGCTGAAAAAAGTCGACAGGCCATCAGCGCAGGCCTCATCCCCATTGTGTGTGTGAGCGATGACTTTGAAGCGCAATTGGCCCCCGTACTAAATGTCGAATTTAAAGGATTGATCGCGTATGAGCCCCTCTGGGCCATCGGGACTGGCATCAGCGCTACACCCAGTCAGGCGGAAAAAGCCCACAAGGCTATCCGACAGTGCTTAGAGAAACAGGGGATACAAGCCCCTGTTGTCTATGGCGGCAGTGTGAAAGCCAGTAATGCAGAGGAATTAGGTAAGATGCCCAACATAGATGGGTTTTTGGTCGGGGGCGCCTCTCTGCAAGCCACTGAATTTTTGGACATTATTCGTAAGGTAATATCATGATTCCATTTTTCTTGTTAATACACGTCCTAGTCGCTTTTTTACTCATTGTGTTGGTGTTGTTACAACAAGGCAAAGGTGCCGATATGGGGGCTTCCTTTGGCAGCGGCGGTGCTTCTCAAACTTTGTTTGGAAGCCAAGGTGCTAGCTCATTTCTAAGCCGCTTCACCGCCATCGCGGTCACCGTGTTTTTTATCACCAGCTTAACCCTCACGTATCTACAACATCAAAAAACACGTCAGTTAACTTCCCCAGGTTTCCAAAGCGCTGCAACAGAAGAAGTACCTGCCGAACTCTCTATTCCTGAATCTTAAAAAATGATATGTTATATACCGCGGGGGGCCGGTATACTGGCCCTCTGGTACGATGCCAGCTATTAAGGCCGAAGTGGTGAAATTGGTAGACACGCTACCTTGAGGTGGTAGTGGCGAGAGCTATGTCGGTTCGAGTCCGGCCTTCGGCACCATTTTTAAAGAGACAACATCATGTTGCAACACTATTTTCCCATCCTCCTATTAATGATGATCGGAATGGGTATTGGGCTGGGTCCCATTATTTTAGGCTCTTTGCTGGGCCCCAGAAACCCCACACCCGCCAAATATGCCCCCTATGAGTGCGGATTCGAACCCTTCCACGATGCCCGCCTCAAATTCGATGTGCGCTTCTACCTTGTGGCTATTTTATTTATTATTTTCGATCTCGAAGTCGCTTTTTTATTTCCTTGGGCCATGGTCATGCGCCAAATTGGTTGGTATGGCTTCATCGCTATGGGTGTTTTTTTCGCCCTACTCATGATTGGTTTCCTCTACGAATGGCGGAAAGGAGCCCTCGAATGGGAGTAGATAGCATTGTCAAAGAAGGTTTCTTCACCACCACAGCCGATTCCCTCATCGAGTGGGCACGCAGCGGCTCTTTGTGGCCCATGACCTTCGGCTTGGCCTGTTGTGCGGTGGAAATGATGCAAGCCGGCGCTTCCCGATACGATCTCGATCGCCTCGGCGTCATGTTTCGCCCCAGCCCTCGTCAAAGCGACGTCATGATTGTGGCCGGTACCCTTTGCAACAAAATGGCCCCCGCCTTACGTAAAGTGTATGATCAAATGGCTGATCCTAAATGGGTCATTTCCATGGGTTCTTGTGCCAATGGAGGCGGATACTACCATTATTCTTATGCGGTGGTGCGGGGGTGTGATCGCATTGTCCCCGTCGATATCTATGTGCCCGGTTGCCCTCCCACAGCGGAAGCCCTGATATACGGTATTTTGCAACTCCAAAATAAAATTAAACACACTCGCACTCTCAAACGACCCCTGCCAGCAGGAGTGATCGTGGCATGACTATAACTTTGTTAGCTGAAAAACTTAACTCCACCTATGCCGCTTACATCCAGGCCTCTCATTTGGCGCACAATGAACTTACCTTAGAAATAGTACCCCACCATCTGCTGTTTATGGCCAAAGAACTTCGCCAACAAGACGCTTTTCAGTTTGAACAACTGATGGACGTGTGTGGGGTCGATTATCTACATTATGGCGCCAGCGAATGGCGAACCGATGAAGCCACAGGCACCGGGTTTGAACGCGCAGTGGTTGAAATCATACCTACCTGGTCCAGTAAACGATTTGCTACCGTGTACCATTTGCTTTCCCTCACCCATCATCATCGAATACGACTTAAAGTGATGCTGGATGGCAATGAACCCAGAGTTCCCTCCGTGGTACCTATTTGGGCCAGCGCCCTCTGGTACGAACGAGAAGCCTTCGACTTATTCGGCATCTTCTTTGAAGGGCATCCCGATTTACGTCGTATTCTCACCGACTATGGTTTCGTCGGACACCCGTTTCGCAAAGATTTCCCCCTCATTGGCGAGGTGGAAATGCGGTACGACGCCAAAGAGGGGCGTGTTGTCTATGAACCCGTTAGTATTACACCCCGGACGTTGGTTCCCAAAATCATTCGAGAAGCCCCCCATGCCTGATCTCAGACACTATACCCTCAATTTTGGACCCCAACACCCTGCCGCCCACGGGGTCTTGCGACTTATTCTGGAAATGGATGGCGAAGTGGTGCTTAAAGCCGACCCCCATATCGGCCTTCTCCATCGTGCCACCGAAAAATTGGCTGAAAGCAAACCCTATAACCAAAGTATCGGCTACATGGATAGGCTTGATTACGTTTCCATGATGTGCAATGAACATGGCTATGTGCTGGCCATTGAAAAATTATTAGGCATCACCGCTCCCATCCGTGCTCAATATATCCGCGTGATGTTCGATGAAATCACCCGCATTCTCAATCACCTCATGTGGTTAGGAGCCCATGGCCTCGATTTGGGTGCTATGACGTTATTTTTGTATACATTTCGGGAACGAGAAGACCTCATGGACACCTACGAAGCTGTGTCCGGTACCCGTATGCATGCAACTTACTACCGACCCGGCGGCGTCTATCGTGATTTACCCATCAAAATGCCTCACTATCACCCTTCCAAATTTGCAGACGAAAAAGAAACCGCTAAACGTAATGCCAACCGCCAAGGTTCATTGCTCGATTTTATCGAAGACTTTGTTCAGCGCTTTCCACAATGTATTTCTGAGTATGAAACATTACTCACAGACAACCGCATCTGGAAACAACGCACTGTCGGCATTGGCGTGGTCTCTCCCGAACGTGCCCTCCAACTGGGCTTCACTGGTCCCATGCTGCGCGGCTCCGGTATCGCCTGGGATTTACGCAAAAAACAACCCTATGCCGTTTACAATAAACTCGAGTTTGATATCCCCATCGGAAAAGAAGGGGACTGTTATGATCGCTATTTGGTTCGTATGGCCGAACTGCGCGAATCCACCAAAATCATCGAACAATGTATCCATTGGCTGAGAGCAAACCCTGGCCCCGTGATACTCGATAACCACAAAATTGTCCCCCCTCCACGAGTAGATATGAAAGAAGGCATGGAATCCCTCATCCACCACTTTAAATTGTTCACCGAAGGCTATCACGTACCGGCAGGCGAAGCCTACGCCGCCGTCGAACACCCCAAAGGCGAATTTGGCGTGTACTTAGTATCCGATGGCGCCAACAAACCCTACCGACTCAAAGTACGTGCCCCCGGCTTTGCCCACCTATCTGCCCTCGATGAAATGGTGCGCGGCCACATGCTCTCCGATGTCGTGGCCATTATTGGTACCCAAGATATCGTGTTTGGGGAGATAGACCGATGACCCACTTATCTCAAAAAGCCCTCGAGCAGATCAACCACTGGCTCACCAAATACCCCGAAAAACAACGGCAATCCGCCGTCATGGCCGCCCTCACCATCGTCCAAACCGAAAACCAGGGGTTTCTAACCACCCCGCTGATGGATGCAGTCGCTCACTATTTGGGTATGCCTAAAATAGCCGTGTATGAGGTTGCTACGTTTTACTCCATGTACAATCTCAAACCCGTCGGTCGTCATAAAATTGACGTGTGTACCAATATCTCTTGTATGCTCCGAGGCTGCGATAACATCGTCCAACATTTAGAACAAAAACTGGGGATCACCCTGGGAGAAACTACCCCAGATGGTCGCTTTACCCTAAAAGGTGTGGAATGCCTCGCCGCCTGCGGCGGTGCACCTGCCCTGCAAATTGGACACCATTACCACGAAAACTTAACGACTGAGTCCATCGACACTATTTTAGAGGGGCTCGAATGACCATGCATAATACCGTTTGTTTTAGAACCCGACACCTAAAAACGCCTTGGAGCCTCGAAAACTATGAGGCCGTGGGCGGATATAGCGTGTGGCGCCGTATTTTACAAGAAAAAACACCCCCAGAAGCCATTATCGACACCCTTAAAAAATCTGGCCTACGAGGTAGGGGAGGTGCCGGATTTCCAACCGGATTAAAATGGAGCTTCATGCCCCGAAAAGCCAGTGGTCAAAAATATATTATCTGTAACTCCGATGAGGGAGAACCCGGCACTTTCAAAGATCGGGATATTTTACGCTTTAACCCCCACCAAGTCATAGAAGGTATGGCCATTGCAGGGTATGTGTTTGGTGCAACCGTCGGTTACAACTACATTCGGGGTGAATTCAGCGAACCCTTCCAACGTATGGAACAGGCTCTCCAAGAAGCACATCAAGCTGGCTTACTAGGGCACAACATACTCCATGCAAATATCGATTTTCATCTGTACAATATTTTGGGTGCAGGGGCCTACATTTGTGGGGAAGAAACTGCCCTCATGGAATCCATCGAAGGCAAAAAAGGTCAACCGCGCTTCAAACCCCCCTTTCCCGCTAACTATGGGGTGTATGGGTGTCCCACCAACATCAACAACACCGAAAGCTTAGCCTCTGTCCCCGTGATTTTACAATACGGCGCTGAATGGTTCGCCGCCATGGGCCCTGCCAACAACGGCGGGACCAAAATATTCAGTGTGTCCGGTCATGTCAATAAACCTGGTAACTACGAAATACCCCTCGGGACCCCCTTTTCAGAACTATTAGCCATGGCCGGTGGGGTCTGGAAAGATCGCCAATTAAAAGCCGTCATTCCCGGCGGCTCTTCCGTGCCCGTGTTACCCGCCGAGATTATTTTAAATACCCATATGGACTACGATTCGCTCAGTAAAGCAGGCTCTATGTTGGGCGCAGGCTCCGTCATTATCATGGATGAAACCACTTGTATGGTGAATGTCTTGGCCCGATTATCCCATTTTTATTACGAAGAATCCTGTGGACAATGTACCCCTTGCCGTGAAGGTACCGGTTGGCTGTCTCGAGTGGTGCACCGCATCGAACACGGGGCAGGGCAGATGAAAGACCTAGATCTACTCGACAGTGTGGCTGGTAAAATCATGGGGCGAACCATTTGTGCCCTGGGAGACGCGGCCGCCATGCCTGTTCAAAGTTTTTTGAAACATTTTCGAACCGAATTCGAATATCATATCCTCCATAAACGCTGTTTGGCAGGGGCGCATCATGGTTAGCATACACATCGATGGTAAAGTGGTTGAAGCGGAACCCGGAGCCATGATTATCGAAGCAGCCGATAAAGCCGGATTTCGTATCCCTCGATTTTGCTATCATAAAAAATTATCAGTGGCAGCTAATTGCCGTATGTGCCTTGTGGACGTGGGAAATGCGCCCAAACCACTACCCGCCTGCGCTACCCCTGTGTCAGATGGTATGGTTATCCACACCCGCTCCCCCAAAGCCATTGAAGCCCAAAAATCAGTCATGGAATTTTTACTCATTAATCACCCCTTAGATTGCCCCATTTGTGATCAGGGTGGTGAATGTGAATTACAAGATGTGGCCATGGGGTACGGGAGCGATGTCTCTCGCTTCAACGAAGGTAAACGAGCCGTTGCGGATAAAAATTTAGGCCCTCTCATTGCCACCGACATGACACGCTGCATTCACTGTACCCGCTGTGTCCGATTCGGAAAAGAGGTGGCGGGTGTGCGCGAGTTGGGCCTCACAGGACGCGGGGAACACGTCGAAATTGGCACGTTTATTGAACAAGCAGTTACGTCTGAATTATCGGGCAATGTCATTGATGTGTGCCCAGTTGGCGCATTAACTTCAAAACCTTTCCGCTTCAAGGCCAGAGCCTGGGAACTCATGCAACGCACCGGCGTTGCTGCCCATGACGCCTTGGGTTCCAATGTATATTGGCATGTATACCAGGGGCAAATATTGCGCGTGGTGCCCCGCGAAAACGAAGCCATCAACCAAGTGTGGTTGTCTGACCGTGATCGCTTCAGCTATCAAGGATTTCGCAGCATCGATCGCCTTTCTCATCCCCAAGTGCGCGACCACGGTGTTTTTAAAACCGTATCCTGGGCAGACGCCCTCACGCAAGTGGCAGCTCAGGTTCATAAAACACACCAAGAATACGGCGGAGAAGCAATCGCTGCCCTCATTTCCCCTAATGAAACCACTGAAGTTTGTTACTTAACTCAGAAAGTATTGCGCCAGTTGGGTTCCTCCAACATCGATCACCGCTTAAAACAACAAGATTTTCGCACCGAACAACAAGAGTTGCTGTTTCCTGCCTTCGGACTCCCCTTATCCGACATAGCAGAACAGGATTGGATAGTGCTCATTGGCAGCGATATCCAACGAGAACAACCCCTCTTAAGCGCCCGATTGTTTCAAGCAACTACTCAAAAAACACAGATTATTACCATCAATCCCGTAAATTTTCCTTTTGCTTTTCCCGTTACCCATCACTGTACCCCGGCCAGAGGAGAACTGTCACGCGCTTTGGCAGGTATTGTGCAACCCACAACCCCAGAACAACAAGTTATCGCAAATGCTCTCCACTCCGGACAAAAAATCCATTGGATTTTAGGCCAATTAGCCTTGAGTCACCCCGATTGGAGTGCTATCCAACAACTGACCCAATTATTGGCAGGACAATTTGGATCTTCGTGGGGGATATTATCCCCCGGGGCCAATGCCGCTGGGGCCGCTTTGGCCGGCGCTTTGCCCCACCGAGGCCCCATGGGACAAAAAATACCCGCCGGGCGTAACATCCATACTATGATGCAAACCGGGCAAAAACTCTTTTTCTTAAATAACCTAGAACCCGAACTAGATACCATTTACGATACAGAATTGTTGGAACGCCTCAAAGAAGCGGATTGTGTGATAGCCCTCACCCCCTATTTAACCCCCCAATTACTCGAATATGCCGATATTATCCTGCCCACCACCGTGGTAAGTGAAACCGCTGGCACCTTTGTAAACACCGAAGGTATTTGGCAAACTTTCCAAGCGGCCACCCTCCCTTTTAAAGATTCTAAACCTGCCTGGAAAATTTGGGTAACACTCGGGCAATTGTTAGCATTAGACGGATTTTCGTATGAAACCACAGATGCTATTCTGACCGAACTCAGATCTCACCCCATTGTGCCCGTGTGTATTGAAACCCCTAATGACAATGTGAACGTGTGGATCCCCCCTGCCGGTGAAGGCTTGGTGTGGGTAGCCCCCGATGCCCTATACAGCACAGATAATGTGGTTCGTCGCGCCAGTGCCCTACAAGCCATGCAAGGGCCCATCGAAGCCCGCGTGAACGCCAAAACGGCTCAACGCTACGGTGGCACAGTCGATGAACGTGTGCCCGATGGCGTGGTGTGGATGCCACGGGGTACCCTCAAAACGACGGGCCTTGGCAGATCTTATGGGCTGTTGAAGGAGCTTCCTAATGCATGAAGCATGGCTTGTACTCCTCTGGACCATCGCCAAAATTGCACTACTCCTTGTGCCTTTGTTAGGCATTGTGGCCTATACCACGTTCGCAGAACGTAAACTTATCGGCTATATGCAAGCTCGATTGGGGCCCAATCGAGTTGGGCCCGCAGGCTGGTTGCAGCCCATCGCGGATGCGGTGAAATTACTGTTTAAAGAAGTGATTTTACCCCAAAAATCCAACCGATTTTTATACATTATTGC
>JAHFQG010000010.1:0-8145 GCA_023266415.1 Francisellaceae bacterium
ATGGTGTTAATACAGGCTGGCATCCAGTTTCTCAGTGTCATGCCAGCGAAGGCTGGCATCCAGTTCCGTTGTCAAACTGGACCCCAGCTTCCGCTGGGGTGACAATTCAGTGTCATGCCAGCGAAGGCTGGCATCCAGTTCCGTTGTCAGACTGGACCCCAGCTTCCGCTGGGGTGATAGTTCAGTGTCATGCCAGCGAAGGCTGGCATCCAGTTCCGTTGTCAGACTGGACCCCAGCTTCCGCCGGGGTGACAGTTCAGAGTCATGCCAGCGAAGGCTGGCATCCAGTTCCGTTGTCAGACTGGACCCCAGCTTCCGCTGGGGTGACAGTTCAGAGTCATGCCAGCGAAGGCTGGCATCCAGTTCCGTTGTTAGACTGGACCCCAGCTTCCGCTGGGGTGACAGTTCAGTGTCATGCCAGCGAAGGCTGGCATCCAGTCATTTTCTTCTGTTTGTGGCTATTTTCCCCCCTTCTCTGGGCCCTTACCCCTTATACAGCCACGTATACGTTGTTATGGCATGGCATTCCCATGGGATCATCTGTTCAAACCCTACAAGAACCTACGCCTCATCAATTTGTGCTGGATGTTACTGCTGAGCCTTATTTAGGATTTTTGCCTTACGATTATGAAGAGCATGCCATTTTCACGGTGGAAAAACAGGAAATTTTGCCTCAACAATACCATTACGCGCATCACGAAGGGCGAAAACGTAAAATAGGTACTTTACAGTTTGATTGGACCAAACAGGTATTGTATCTACCGAACAATACAACGGTGCCTTTACTGCCCCATACCCAAGATAAAATTACCCATTTATTTGCCTTGCAGCGTGACCTAGCCAGTAAATCGGTTGATCAGCTAATCCGTGGATTTGTTTTATCGTATCCTGTGGCTGAAAAAGAGGGCATTGTGCCTTATACGTTCCAAATAGAGTCTGTTGAGCCTCTTAAAACCGCATTAGGTACCTTTAAAGCAGTACAATTGTCGCATACGTCTGGAAAACGGACCACCCTTTTATGGTTAGATACCCAACATAACTACCGGTTACTGAAAATACAACAATTTCGAAAAGGGAAGTTGTTGGGGGGGGGGGAGATCCGAAGTTTTGAGGATTAAAGTGTCACCCCAGCGGAAGCTGGGGTCCAGTCTAACAACGGAACTGGATGCCAGCCTTCGCTGGCATGACAACGGGAGTTCAGCCCAGCGCCTTATTTGTCACCTACAATACTGGCAAAGTAATACCCATTTGTCCTAAATATTTCCCAGCTCTGTCTTTGTAAGAAATGGCACACACCTCATCCGACTCTAAAAACAGAAATTGAGCAATGCCCTCCCCTGCATAAATTTTAGCAGGCAGCGGCGTGGTATTTGAAAATTCAAGGGTAACGTGTCCTTCCCATTCAGGCTCAAGGGGCGTCACATTCACAATAATGCCACATCGAGCATAGGTAGATTTCCCCACACATAAGGTAAGCACATTACGAGGAATTTTAAGGTATTCAACTGTACGGGCAAGGGCAAAAGAATTAGGCGGGATAATACATACATCTGCGGTAATATCCACAAAGTTGGTTTTATCAAACTGTTTTGGATCAACAACACTGGTATAAATATTAGTAAAAATCTTGAATTCATTGGCACAGCGCACATCATAACCGTAACTGGAGGTACCATAAGAAATGATTTTATTGCCATTTAGTTGACGAACTTGTTCGGCGGAAAAGGGAGAAATCATTTGATATTCTTCCGCCATGCGGCAAATCCACTGGTCCGACTTAATGCTCATAAAAGCTCCTTAACACAACACCACTTTAGGCATCTTGGCAGAATAATCTACCCCCTGCAACGCCAATTGGGCAGTTAAATTAATAGCCGCTTCTTGGAATGCCACCGATAAAGGATGCGTTGGGTTAGCCACTACCCATGGCACACCTTGTTCGGAATCAGTGATAAGGGGGGTATGAAAGGGAAATTCAGCCAATAAAGGCAGCTGAAATGTATTGGCTAGAGTGTGTCCAGCCCCTTGACCAAATAAATTTTCAGTATGTCCGCAAGCAGTACAAGTATGCGTACTCATGTTTTCCATGACACCCAACACCCGAACTCCCACTTTTTGAAACATTTTAAGGCCTTTTTCAACATCAACATAAGAAATATCGTTGGGTAAGGTAACCATCACCACACCCGCCAAAGGGATTTTCTGAGCCAACGTGAGTTGTACATCCCCTGTGCCTGGGGGTAAATCGATGATGAGATAGTCGAGAGGAGGCCATAGAGTATCGTTGAGGAGCTGGCATAAAGCACCACTGACCATAGGACCGCGCCAGACCAGAGGCGCGTTATCATCGATTAAATACCCAATAGAAACTGCGCTGAGGCCATGGCGTTGAAGAGGGATAATTTTTTTATCGGGGCTGATAAGGGCTTTGGTGGGGCCCCCCAGTAAGGTGGGTTGGCTGGGACCATAAATATCAGCGTCAAGTAAACCGACTTGTAGGCCTAAAGCAGCCAGGCTAGCAGCCACATTCACGGCCACGGTGGATTTTCCAACCCCGCCCTTACCAGATGCCACAGCAATAATATTATAAATGCCTGGGTGGGGTTTCAAAGGAGATTGAACCGTATGAGGTTGAATGGTGGTATGCCAAGTGACGGTGGCCGGAATACCTTGGGTTAGAAGGCGTTGATGATGGGGTGTTTCGGGGTATCGCGCGTACAAATCGACGTGCGGGCCTGTGGGGAGCGTTGTTATTTTGTAATCAAACTTACTTTCACCCCAAGTTTTTTGAAGGCGAGGGAGCATCAAAGATTTTAGGGCATGGTCGAGTATATTCATGGGGTTATGATACCATAATGAGATCTTAAAATCCCGTGGGGTTATCATGGTTCGTCGCATGTTGGTTACCACTGCTTTACCTTATGCCAATGGGCTTTTGCATCTAGGGCATTTGTTAGAGCACATTCAGAGTGATATTTGGGCCCGTTTTCAACGTTTGCGAGGGCATGAATGTTATTTTATATGTGGAAGCGATGCCCACGGTACGCCCATTATGTTGAATGCAGAAAAGCAGGGGATGGCGCCAGAGACACTGATTGAACAGGTGCGGGCCGATCACATCCATGATTTAGAATCGTTTGAAGTATATTACGATACGTTTCATACCACGCATTCCCCTGAAAATCGGGTATTGGCAGAAAATCTGTATCGAGCACTGAAAGCGGCGGGGGATATTGAGGTTAGGTCAATTGAGCAAGCGTTTGATACGGCCAAAAATCTCTTTTTGCCAGACCGATATGTGAAAGGTAACTGTCCAAAATGTAATACACCCGACCAATATGGCGATGCCTGTGAACACTGCGGAGCAGCTTATTCCCCCCGCGATTTAAAAAACCCGATTTCGGTGTTATCTGGTACGTCCCCTGCGTTTCGGCATTCCGAGCATTATTTTTTTAATTTGCCGCGTTATGAGATTTTATTACGTGAATGGCTGGACACCGCTGCTTTACAGCCGTCGGTGGCCAATAAGTTACGTGAATGGTTTAATGGGGCATTAGAAGCGTGGGATATTTCGCGCGATGCACCCTATTTTGGGTTTGAAATTCCGGATGCGCCAGGTAAGTATTTTTATGTTTGGTTGGATGCACCTATTGGGTATATGGCCAGTTTTCAACATTATTGTGCGCATACCACTCCAGAGTTGTTTAATGAATTTTGGAAACCAGGGCATAACACTGAATTGTATCATTTTGTTGGAAAAGACATTATTTATTTTCATGGATTATTTTGGCCGGCTTTGTTGGCGGGCGGGGGTTATCGGTTACCCACCAATCTGTTTGCACATGGTTTTTTGACCATTCAAGGTCAAAAAATGTCCAAATCGCGCGGAACGTTTATGACAGTTAAGCAATATCAAGCACATTTAAACCCGCTTTATTTGCGTTATTATTTTGCGGCCAAGCTGAATGATTCGGTAGAAGACATCGATTTAAATTGGGATGATTTTTCCACGCGAGTCAATTCTGATTTGGTTGGAAAATGGGTGAATATTGCGAGTCGGTGCAGTCATTTTATTGAAACGTATTTTGACGGAAAACTCAGTGCTGAATTATGGGACCGAGGGTTATATGATGCTTGTGCCTTAGCGGGGGATGACATTGCGGAAGCGTTTGAAAATCGGGAGTACAGCCGTGCTATTCGGGATATTATGCATTGGGCAGATGAAACCAACCGCTTCATTGATGCGCATAAGCCTTGGGCGGCCATCAAAAACTCAGAAGAACGAAACGCCGTACAGGCTATTTGCACCACCGGGTTGAACCTATTTAAGTTGCTTGCCTTATATCTCAAGCCGGTATTGCCTTCCTTATTGGAAAAGGTTGAAGCGTTTTTAGCGTGTGATCCCCTCGATTGGAGCCCAGATTCTTTGGCCCCCTTACTGGACCAATCTATTTGTCCTTTTATCCCTTTGTTGCAACGCGTTGATGTATTAGGAGTACAAACTATGTTAGATGAAGCTGCCCCTTCGGTCACTCGTTCTTTGCCGTTAGCGGCTGAGGTTGGGATGGAAGACTTTAATAAAATTGATTTACGGGTGGCTAAAATTCTGAATGCGGAAACCATTCCGGAAGCTGACAAACTCATTAAACTAACAGTGGATATTGGGGATAATACTCCGCGTACCATTTTTTCGGGTATTAAGGCTTATTTTGAGCCGGCAGATTTGATTGGTAAAATGACATTGGTCATTGCCAATTTGGCCCCTCGCAAAATGCGTTTTGGGGTATCGGAGGGTATGTTATTGCTGGCGGGGGGAACCACGGGCGAGCTATTTTTGTTGGAGCCTCAAAGTGGCGCTGAACCTGGGATGAAGGTAAAATAAAATTTGTCACCTCAGCGTAGGCTGATATTCGGACTGGATGCCAGCCTTCGCTGGCATGACATTTGCACAGGGTTAGGATGGGGGTATGTTAAATAAAGTGCCGCATCAAGTTGCCTTCATTGATGAATCGTTCTGCATTGGCTGCACTTTTTGTTTAAAAGCGTGTCCAGTGGATGCGATTGTGGGTGCACCCAAGAAAATGCACACGGTGATATCAAACCTATGTACCAATTGTGAGGCTTGTGCTTCGGTTTGCCCCATGGAGTGCATTACGTTTAATCCCACTGAGTTACCAGAGCCAGATGCGTTGTCTACCAAAGTGCGTACAGAGGCGCATTTGAAACGGTTTTCGCTGTCAGAAAGTGCTGAGGAGTCTCCTGTTGACTTTGCTGCATTGCAAGCAGCTTTAGAACGAAATCGGGTAAAGCGTCAGCAACAAGGGTGGGTATGAAAGATTACCAAGCCATTTTTAAGATCTGGCAAAAACAGAATCCGCATCCAAAAATTGAGTTACTTTATACTACGCCGTTTGAGTTATTGGTGGCGACCATTTTATCGGCTCAAGCGACGGACGCGGGGGTAAATAAAGCCACGCCAGAGTTATTTCGGGTAGCGAACACGCCAGAGGCCATTTTAGGGTTGGGCTTAGATGGGTTAAAGTTTTATATTAAAACGATTGGTTTGTATCCCAGCAAAGCGAAGCATATTATGGCCATGAGTCAGTTGTTGGTAGAGCGCCATGGGGGGAAAGTGCCGCGCAGTCGAGAGGCGTTAGAGGCTTTGCCGGGGGTAGGTCGAAAAACGGCTAATGTGATGTTGAATACGTTATGGGATGAGCCGGTCATTGCGGTAGATACGCATGTATATCGGGTATCACGTCGTCTGGGGTTTTCGAAGGGTGAAACGCCTTTGGCGGTAGAAAAAGATTTAATGAAAGTTATTCCCACTGAGTTTCTAAAACATGCGGCGCACTGGTTAGTGCTGCATGGGCGGTATACATGTGTGGCCCGGAAGCCTAAGTGTTCTATTTGTCCACTTAGTAAGTGGTGTGACTACTTTAAGACCCTATAAATCCCTTGAACTTTCCTGTCATGAGAGTTTACTATTTTGGTTTGGGTTTTCTTGGGGGTACTTTGGGTACGAAGTTATTCGCTTCTATTGATTTAGAAACCGCCTGTATTCTAGCAAGTTCAGGGTTCTTACACCGCATTGTCACAACTATAAAAGCATTATTTAATGATTCAAATCCTGCTTTTTCTTTTTCGAGTGGTTTTTGGGATAGATAAATACCCAAGTTATCCATAAAAGTGCCCAAATGGTTATAAAAATGACTTTGTACCTCGGGTGTGCTACTATCATTTGGCCATGCCTTTGTGCAAAGTCCCTGCGCATCTGGATTATGCAAGAAGCGTTTTATTGATTCTGAATCACATTCTTTGATACTTTTATTAAGCACTTCAAACAACGTGTCATAATGAGTTTTATCGTATGGCATTAAAGATCTCCTAAAAACTTAGCAAACCAACATACTTTTATGTATAGTTGAATAAAAAGCTCCTGTCAAGAAGAGAAGGTGGGAGTGATAGTTCCCGATGGCCTTGTTGCATGCACAATCCTTGTATTCATTTCATCTTTCTTACGATAGTCTACTTTAAAAGTAGGTACAATCCATTGGGGTGACATCTCCTGTCATGCCAGCGGAGGCTGGCATCCAGTCCGAGTATCAGTCTTCTGGACCCCAGCCTACGCTGGGGTGACACAGGATAATAATTAGGCTGGCAGATATTCGATTGGACAATCCTTATTCGCTGGCCCTTCTAACCTTTATCCCCAGCTTTTTACAATAAACTCCCTTCATGGGGAAACATATCATCATTAGGGGCCAAGAATAAGCGATGTCCAAGCGAAGAGCTGCCAGCCGAAAAGCGAGCAACTGGACCCCAGTCTACGCTGGGGTGACAAAGAAGAGCAAAAGGGCTGATGGAAGGACTGGACCCCAGCTTCCGCTGGGGTGACAAGAAAAAATACGCTGGGGTGACAAGAAAATACGCTGGGGGGTAACAAATAAGTGCCCTGGGTGACTTCATTTATGAAATGACGCAATATGATCTAAAGGAACTGACAAAATAGTTGCAATTTTTTTAAGAACGGTAATACTGCCTGTTTTTTCATTATTTTCTAATTGAGAGATATATTGACGCGATACTTGGGCAGCTTTAGCCAAGGAACTTTGAGAAAAGGACCGATATTCACGCCACACTCGAATGGGGTTATTGCCCTGTAAAATTTTTCTTTGGATGAATAGGGGTATGTCAGGGGGGGTGATATTTTGGCCAACCTCAATATTTTCTGGGGAGATCCAAGTAACTTTGTTATTCTTCCAAATACAAACAGGGTGTCCGGCTATTTTGTGTTGTCGCAAAGCAAGCCAAATGCCGTTTTGTATGGCTTGCGTTATATAATCGGAGTCCCCCAATAAAGTAGAGATATCATTGGTTTTTTTCTCAAACATGCTGTATATTCTCCTGAATTAAATCCCATGTTGGAACATCTATAATTGTTGTTTTTTTATTTTCCCCCAATGCAATTAACTTTGTATTTCCAGTGCTATTATCATACAATCGCCAACCATTTGAAATGGGGCGATACAAATTAAAAAAATTTTTCAATCCTGTCTGATATCGTCGAATGATAGTTTCTTTTGAAATGGCGTGTCCACCCATACGGACACGTTCTTCTACGCGACATATAGCAATATCAACGGTTCTAAGCCATAGAAAAATTAAGTGAAACTGATATCCCTGTTGTTGTAATTGAATTAATTTTGGATAAAATGAACGACTGGCTAAAGTCGTTTCAAACGCAAAAGAAGTACCCTGACTTCCTAAAGTATGGATTTGTTTCAACATAATTCTACCTGCTGACAAAGCAGCTTGTTCAGGCTGAAAGACACTTAATCCGGCTGCAATGGCATCGGCATTAACAAATTGATTGACGGACAACGCATCTTGTAATAGGGTTGGCGCTGCTGTGCTTTTTCCGGTTCCATTAGGACCAGCAATGATAACTACTTGGGGCATAAGGCAACCTTTCTGTATACAGAGCATATTGTACACCAAAGGTAAGAACATGTCAACTGATAGTTGACATCGGCCTTGTTGCATGAATCAGGCATTCTGGATGTCATGCCAGTGAAAACTGGCATCCAGTTGCCCGTAGTATATATTTTGTTAAGTCATCCCAAGCGTAGCCCGTCATTCCGA
>JAHFQG010000010.1:8155-18493 GCA_023266415.1 Francisellaceae bacterium
CTCTTAGGAGATCCCTCACAATGTTCGGGATGACATGGAAACATGGCCATTCATGCAACAAGGCCCAACCGCCAACCATTTGAAATGGGGCGATATAAATTGAGGCACTTATTTTAAATGCTAGCATTTAAAGGGTAAGCAGGGTGGGGAAATTTATGGCCAATTTAAGTATTCGAAACCTAGACAATCGGCTGCATCAAGCACTGCAAGCCCGAGCTGCAAGGCATGGAGTATCGATGGAAGAGGAGGCGCGACAGATTTTACGTCAAGCGATTGATACACCCAAAGATATAAGTCAGATATTTAACAAATGTTTTGGGGAAAATGGGATTATCTTGGATTTGCCTACTCATCCGCCGCATAATCCTTTGGATTTCTAATTCATAATGAGTGATCTGAACCCTACCCCAGCCTTCCCCCGGCCTACGCTGGGGCTAAAGGCTCACGGGGGACATTAGCCTGCGCTGGGGGTAACAAGCTGCAGTGTTTTGATTAATTTTTCTAGGGTAAATGGGGCACATACTTCGACAATCATTGGAACGCCTTTCGCTTTAGACAATTTGGGTGCATTTTCCGTGGTTAAGGCAATAATCAGCGCCTGACGTTTATAATGGGCCATGGCATCACAAAAAGGAGTAAAACCATTTTTTTGTACGTCAGATAACTTTGTATCCAGCAACACAGCATCAAATTCATACTGCCGAATGGCCTTTAATGCCATTGCCCCCGTGTCGACCACATGCATCACATACCCCATTTGTTGCAAAATACCCGTGATTAACACCTCCTCTAACCGACTGGTGACCCCCACCAATACTGATTTTTCAACTGGAAACGATAAAGGGATCTCTCGAGGATTAATCATGGGTTATTCCATCCGAAATCAAGTCACTTTAGTATAGTCCTAATGGATACCATCGGCATTATGCATCATACTAATAAAGAGAACTTTTATCTGGGGTATCCCATGCGACATTTTTTGTTGGTTACATTACTATTATTGATTTCCTTATCAGTTAAAGCCACCAGCTGTGATACCGTCACGATATCTGGATATGCCAACTGGCCCCCCTACTCTTTTCAAAAAAATGGCCAATTAGTGGGCGCTGGGGTAGATATTGCCAGTAAAATCTTTGAACAATTGGATATTCCCGTCCAAACCCAAGTGATTGAAAACCCAGCCCATCTGTATGCTCTATTGGCGCAAGGTAAAATCGATGTTTTAGTAGCCACCTTTGATACCCCTGCTTGGCAACAAGCGGCGATCCTGGTACAACCTGGTTATTTTGAAGATGTGATAGCGGTGGCAGTGGCCAAAGACAAAGTTTTTCCCTTCGAACGCTGGTACGATTTAATGGGCCGGACGGGGATCACTGTTGATAGCATTCCGTTGGGCACCCGATTTACCGATTTTGCCAAACAACATTTGATCATTAACACCAAACCAGATGCCACCAGTGCTTTTACGGAAGTGGGCCAATTTGAAGCTGATTATTGGGTGGGCAGCGGAGAATTATTACGAAGTTACTTAGTACAACACAACGCCTCTGCCCAATTTCAAATTTTGCCCAACTTGGTGGGGCCTGAGAAGGTTTATTTGGCGTTTTCTAAACACTCCCCTTGTCAAATTTATATCCCCTTTGCAGAAAGAAAGTTGAATAACTTGATTGACAGTAAAATGGTGGAGCAATTATTGGAACGGTACGCAATAGAATAACCATTAAGATCGGGTGATACTCACCGCCGCACTTAACTGGCTATCCTTTCAAGATAAAAGACAGCGGCCTTGTTGCATGAATGGCCATGTTTCCACGTCATCCCGAACATTGTGAGGGATCTCCTAAGAGTGGCATAGAGGGAGATCCCTCGCTACGCTCGGGATGACGGGCTACGCTTGGGATGACTTAACAAAATATATACTACGGGCAACTGGATGCCAGTTTTCACTGGCATGACATCCAGAATGCCTGATTCATGCAACAAGGCCAAAGATAGCTGTGAAAAATAAGATTGGTCGGGACGAGAGGATTTGAACCTCCGACCACATACACCCCATGCATGTGCGCTACCAGGCTGCGCTACGCCCCGACGGGGGGAATTTTATCATGGTTTCTACGATAATCCAATTCACGGGGGACACAGCCCTGTCACCCCAGCGTAGGCTGGGGTCCAGAAGACTGATATTCGGACTGGATGCCAGCCTCCGCTGGCATGACAATAGAAGATGGTATGACAGGGGGACTGGATACCAGCCTTCCCCCAGTCTACACTGGGGCTAAAGACTCACGGGGTGACAAATAAAAGCACGACTATATTAGTGTGGCGATAGCTTTTTTAAGCTTTTGACCCGCCTGAAAGGTAACTACCTGACGGCGACTGATGGGTACCGCTTTCCCTGTTTTAGGGTTACGACCAGGGCGTTCTTTTTTGAGTCGAACTGAAAAGTTGCCAAAACCGGATATTTTCACCTCCTCCCTTGCTTCAAGAGTGCGGCAAAGGATCTCAAACACTGTATTCACCAATTGTTGACTGTTTTTTAGATCTAACCCACTGCGCTCAGCTAAAGCTGTGGCCATATTCATTTTGGTCAAAGTCATCGTTTATCCTCTTTGTTCGGCTGCATGCTCTTCAGTAAGACACTTCATGACAGCCATCATACAGGTATCTACCGCCTCTAATGATAAGGTTTGATGCACATCTTGTATCACCACGCTCACCCCCAAACTTTTTTTGCCTGGAGCAATACCCCTCCCCTGATATACATCAAAAATACCGCAAGAATGTACCCAAGGTGATACAGAACGAATGGTCTGCAAAATAGCCTCCGCAGAGCACGCCACAGGGACTAAAAGGGCCAAATCACGACGGGTAAATGGAAACCGCGAAACAGGCTGCACAGTGGTAATTGGCGCTTTTAAGGCTTCTGTCGTCAGCTCAAATATGAGCACGGGTTCCGTTAAACCCAATTTTTTCAGAATATCAGGATGTAAGGCACCTAACACGCCCATTATTTTTCCATTCATTTGAATATTCGCACTTTGACCCGGATGTAACGCAGGATGCATACTGTGTCCAAACGTAACGGGTTGTTGCCAAAGCGCCAATAAAGCCTCAACATCCCCCTTAATATCAAAAAAATCGATAGGACGTTTGGGTTCTGACCATTCTCCCCATGTGCCCGCTACCACACCTGCTATCACTGTTTCTTGGGTACCATTGGGGTGATACCGTTCACCCAGCTCAAACAGTCGCATAAAGGGTTGTTGCCTGTCTCGGTTATATTGCCAAGCCTCTACCAAGCTGGGCCATACTTGGGTACGCATGCACTTTAAGGACTCAGACAGAGGATTTTGGAGGCTCAGAGCGGTCGTGGTGGGATCTGCCCATGCTTGCAAAGCATCCGATACAAAACTGTAGGTAATGGCTTCTTGGTAACCTCGATCTACCAGGCATCGTAAAAAGCGATTGGCGGGCACTTCGCTTTCAGAAATAGGCCGAGCCCGCAATGCCGCTTGCATAGGTTGTACAGGTAGTAAATCATACCCAACCACACGCCCTATCTCTTCTACCCAATCAATCTCTGTGGTTAAATCAGACCGATAAGAGGGAGCCCGGACACGCCACCCTTCAGGCATAACTTCAAAACGCGCACCTAAGCGGGTAAGCGTATCTTCGATGACATTGGCACTCACCGTCATGCCCAATACATCCATAATGCGCATTTTTCGTAAAATAATGGGTTTAATGGCAGGCGGAAGCACCCCAGCTTTCATCAGTGCGCCCGCTGTGCCCCCCGCAATTTCTAAAATCAGAGCCGTGGCTCGTTCTAAGGCCTGCTCTGCCAAAGCAATATCCACCCCCCGCTCAAACCGAGTAGCACCTTCCGTATGAAGGCCATAAAAACGGGCTGTTTTGGCCACCCCCAGAGGCTCAAACCAAGCACTTTCTAACCACAATTGGGTAGTATTGTTTTGAACCAAAGAGGGTTTTCCCCCCATAATACCCGCCAAGGCCACAGGACCTTTTTCATCCGCTATCAGCAGGGTATCGGATGCCATATCTTTTAAAACAGTGTCATTTAAGAGCGTTAAGGTATCCGTTGACATGGCATAACGCACCTCTAAGGCCCCCGTTAGTCGGATGGCATCAAAGACATGCATGGGCTGACCCAGCTCGATCATGACATAATTCAATATATCGACGATGGGATGGGTGGATTGAATACCACTCATTTTTAACCGATACAGAATGTCTGAGGAGACAGTTGCTTGGGGATGAATGCCTTCGATGAGTCGACCCATATAGTAAGCCCCCGTTTCGGGTGCTACTGACACAGCCCGTTTGGCCGTGCCAGTAACCGGCACAGCCGGGATGGCAGGCTCATTGACCTTCATTTTGCTTAATACCCCCACCTCGCGGGCTAAGCCACGTACCGACAAACAATCCCCTCGATTGGGGGTGATTTTAAAATGGATGCGGGTATCTTTGTCGATGGGCTCAAAACTTTCCACTTCTATTCCAGCGTGCGTGAGTTTTTCAACAAAGGTGGGTAAGGTCCAAGAAGGGTGAACCCAGCTTAACAACCATTGGTAACTGATTTGCATATCATGTTCCTTCCAGTTAAGCACCACTCCATTGCGATAAAAAGCGGCCATCGTTTTCAAAAAATTGCCGAATATCCCCCACTTGATACCGTAATAAGGTTAGGCGCTCTAGGCCCATCCCAAAGGCAAAGCCATTGTAGGTTTCGGCATCGATCCCCCCCGCTTTAAGTACCTGTGGGTGAACCATGCCGCAGCCCAACACCTCGAGCCAACCGGTTTCTTTGCAAACACGACAGCCGGTTTTCTTACCTTGACAAATCACACAGCTAACATCCACTTCGGCAGAAGGCTCTGTAAAGGGAAAGTAGGAAGAGCGGAAGCGGATGTGGCAATCAAATTCAAAAAAAGCACGCATAACATCTTGTAGAAGCGTTTTCAAATGCGCCATAGTAAGATGTTTTTCCACCACCAATCCTTCAATTTGATGAAACATGGGGGTATGAGTAACATCGGAATCGCAACGATAGACCCGACCCGTGGCTCCCATCCGAAAGGGGGGCTTGGTGTTTTGCATGTATCGAATTTGAACGGGGGAAGTATGGGTGCGTAATAAAGTACCATCCGGGAAGTAAAAGGTGTCTTGCATGGCCCGAGCGGGATGGGAGGCGGGAATATTAAGGGCTTCGAAGTTGTAATAGTCGGTTTCGATATGAGGGCCGGTTTCGATGTCGAACCCTAATTGTTGAAAATAGTGTTCAAGGCGTAGGCGGGTTTTGGTAATGGGATGCAGGGAACCCAAGGAGGCATGTCGGCCTGGGAGCGTGATATCTAAGGCATCTTGGGCCAGTTTTTGTTGAGTATCTTGCGCACTGAGAGCGGCTTTTTTAGCCTCTAACAGCGCTGTTACGTCTTGTTTGGCTTGGTTAATTACCTGTCCAGCGGTTTTTCGGTCATTTTCAGGTAAAGTGCCTAAAGTCTTTAACGCTTCTGTCAGAAAACCTTTTTTACCGAGAATATGTACGCGAATGGCGTCTAATTGAGTTAGTGTAGTGACATTAGCAATATCTTGCTTCACTTGAACAAGTTGAGAGAGAAACACAGTATCTGTCATATGAACTTTTCCAACTGCCATACTGTAAGCTTTTAACTCGACCCTACGCTGGGGGGTAACAATTCTCCTGTCATACCAGCGGAAGCTGGTATCCAGTTCCCCTTGTCATACCAGCGGAAGCTGGTATCCAGTCTTGCAGGGGCGAGGCGTGCCTCACCCGTTGGGGTCCAGCCCCCAGCCTACGCTGGGGGGTAACAAACTTACAAAAGGGCTTGACGGGCTGTTTCAGCCAATTTCCCAAAGGCAACCGCATCGTACACAGCGATGTCAGCCAACACCTTGCGGTCAAGCAGCACATTGGCCTTTTTCAGACCATTCATAAATACGCTGTAAGACATACCCTGTTGACGCGCTGCCGCATTGATGCGCACAATCCAGAGGGCTCGAAATTGGCGTTTACGTTGACGACGGTCGCGGTATTGATATTGGCCGGCTTTAAAAACCGCCTGTAACGCAACTTTGAAGGTCCGACTGCGGGCGCCGGAGTACCCAGCGGCCTGATCTAATACTTTTTTATGGCGACGCTTTGCGCTGACGCCCCGTTTAACTCTGGCCATATCTTACCCCCTATGCATTTAACATTCGACGCACCAACACTTCGTCGGGTTTACACATGACACCATTGGCGCGTGCATGCCGAACCCGTTTGTTGGATTGTTTGGTTTTGATATGGTTTCGGTTAGCCCGCCGAAACCGAACGCGATTTTTACCAGTCAGTTTAAAGCGTTTGGCAGCGCCTCGACAGGTTTTAATTTTAACTTTCTTGCTCACTTTGTGCTCCGCTATTCATCAGTTTGCCAATTTTCACCTCTTTGGTGATAGGTGGCCGTGGTTGTTGAGCGATACCTTTCTTAGGGGAAATCATCATGGTGAGTTGTTTACCTTCCAGTTTTGGCATTTGTTCAACGATGCCCATACTGGCAATATCCACTTCCAATCGTTTGAGGAGATCTAACCCCAAATCATGATGAGCGATTTCGCGCCCTCGAAAGCGAAGGGTGACCTTCACTTTATCGCCGTGTTGTAAAAAGCCCATCAGGTTGCGTAGTTTTACCTGATAGTCTCCATCGTCGGTCACGGGTCGCATTTTGATTTCTTTCAATTTAGCAACCGGTTGTTTACGACGATTTTTTTTCTCTTCGAACAAATATTTACCGAAGTCCATAATTTGGACTACCGGTGGACTGGCAGTGGGAGAAATTTCCACCAGATCCATTTGGAGGGTTCGGGCCTTGAACAAGGCTTGCTCGCGGCTCATAATGCCGATTTGAGTCAAATCGGGCTCCCCTCGGAGATTTTTTAGGATCCCTTTTGGGTCCACCAAACGAACTTCGTACGCGGTAATGTGGTGATTGATACGGACTTTATTCCCTCCGTGGGAGGCGCCCGTTGGAGCCCCTGCGGACGTGGTTTTTTTACCTGGAACAATGGCCAATTCTTTCCCCTTTACAGCGCACTGTCGGCAGTGTACACCTTACGGCTTTTCTCTGCAACCGCTTCCTGCAAAAAGGCAACCCATTGGGGCACGGACATGACACCTAAGTCCTCGCCTTCGCGAGTGCGAACAGAAACGGAGCCATCGTTCATTTCGCGGTCGCCTATCACCAATAAATAAGGGATACGAGTGAGGGTATGTTCTCGAATTTTAAAGCCCACTTTTTCATTTCGGAGGTCGGATTGGGCGCGAAACCCAAAACTAAGTAAGTTGTTTAACACATTTTCAACAGCTTCATTTTGACGATCGGTGATCCCCATAATCATGACTTGAATGGGCGCCAACCAGACAGGAAAAGAGCCTGCACATTCTTCAATCAGAATACCTACAAAGCGCTCAAGAGAGCCTAAAATGGCGCGATGAAGCATGACTGGCACTTGGCGAGTGCCATCTTCGGCCACGTACTCTGCCCCCAAGCGTTCGGGCATAGAGAAATCAACTTGGATTGTGCCACATTGCCAGACACGGCCAATACAATCTTTGAGGGAAAACTCAATTTTGGGACCATAAAACGCCCCTTCGCCAGGAAAAATCTCGAACGGGAGGGCTTTTTTTTGAAGTGCCTCCGCCAAAGCCCCTTCTGCTTTGTCCCATACTTCATCCGATCCAACTCGTTCTTTGGGGCGAGTGGAAAGTTTGATGATGATATCGGTGAATCCAAAATCAGCATAGACCGAAAACAGCAAATCGATGAAATGAGCAACTTCGATCTGAATTTGAGACTCAGTGCAAAAAATATGGGCATCGTCTTGCACAAAGCTGCGCAGACGCATGAGGCCGTGTAAAGCGCCAGAAGCCTCATTGCGATGACATGAGCCAAACTCGGCCAACCGAAGGGGTAAATCGCGATAACTCTTAAGGCCTTGGTTATAAATTTGAATATGGCAGGGGCAATTCATGGGTTTGACCGCACATTCGACGTCGTCTGAATAGGCAAAAAACATGTTTTGACGAAATTTATCCCAATGACCAGAGCGTTTCCACAGATCATTATCCACCAACTGGGGGGTACGTACTTCTTGGTAACCTTGGGCCCGAATACGAGTGCGGATATATTGCTCGATCACCTGATAGATAGTCCAGCCATGGGGGTGCCAAAATACCATGCCCGGCGCTAAGTCTTGTAGATGGAACAAATCGAGCTTTTTGGCAATTTTGCGGTGATCTCGTTTACCTGCTTCTTCCAGCCGATGCAGGTAGGCCTCTTGTTCTTTTGGGGTTATCCAAGCGGTGCCATAGATGCGTTGCAACATGGCGTTGTTGGAGTCACCCCGCCAATAGGCACCAGCCACTTTGAGCAGTTTGAAGACAGTGAGTTTATTCGTATTGGGCACATGAGGACCACGACATAAATCAACAAAATCACCTTGTTGATACACAGAAAGAGGTTCAGTGGTGGGGAGATCTTGAATAATATCGACTTTGTAGTCTTCCCCCAGCGCTTTAAATGTTGCGATGGCTTCATCGCGAGATAATTCAAACCGATGCACAGGTAAAGCAGCCTGAGCCAGTTCGTGCATTTTTTGTTCAAACAAGACCAAATCTTCGGGAGTAAAAGGGCGTTCGAAGGCAAAATCGTAATAAAATCCGTCTTCGATGACAGGGCCGATGGTAACCTGGGCAGTAGGGTAAACCGACTGCACTGCCTGAGCTAACAAATGGGCGGTGCTGTGCCGAATAATGTCGAGTGCTTCGGAGCTTTTTGGGGTGATAAGGACGACGGTGGCGTTTTCTTGAACAGAAAAGCTTAAGTCGACTAACTTATCGTTCACTTTACCTGCCAAAACCACTTTGGCTAGCCCTGCTCCAATGCTTTCTGCTAAAGCTTGAAGGGTAACGGGATTTGGGAAAGATTTTTGAGAACCATCGGGGAGTGTAATTACGGGCATAGGCAGCTTCCTGTCAAACCTGGTAGGCGCGAGTGGAATCGAACCACCGACCCCCACCATGTCAAGGTGATGCTCTAACCCCTGAGCTACGCGCCTAAATAACTCTTTCTGTGAGGGTACTTCGATACAGAAAGAACGTAAGGCGGGAAGATAACATGAGTTGTGCGAGAAGGCAACAGCGGCAGAAAGGGCTGTGCCATACCCCAGCGGGTAACAGAACTGTATTAGACTGGACCCTACCCCCTACGCTGGGGTGACAGTTCCCTTGTCATACCAGCGAAAGCTGGTATCCAGCATTGTCATACCAGCGAAAGCTGGTATCCAGACTGTATTAGACTGGACCCCAGTTTTCACTGGGGTGACAGGGCTGTGTGTCATGCCAGCCATTAAAAATGATGTTTCAGCCTAGCCAGCTTATCTCGGATCTCAGCCGCCGCTTCAAAATCCAAATTTTTGGCCAATTTTTTCATTTCCTTGTCTAATTTTTGAAAATAAGCCGCGGCTTTTTCGGGGGTAAGGCTGTCTAGATAGGCAATTTCTTCTGCAAAAGATTCGATTTCAGGTTCTAATGGTTTTTGGCTGTTCAAAATATCATGAATGGCCTTTCGGATAGATTGGGGGGTAATGCCATGAGCTTCATTGAATGCTTGTTGGATAGTGCGACGGCGGAGAGTCTCGTTTATGGCATATTGCATACTGGGAGTGACTTTATCAGCATATAAAATGACTCGACCTTGGTCGTTTCGAGCCGCACGGCCAATGGTTTGAATCAATGCACGGCCCGACCGCAAAAACCCTTCTTTGTCTGCATCTAAAATGGCCACTAAGGCCACTTCAGGCAAATCTAACCCTTCTCGGAGTAAGTTAATCCCCACCAACACATCAAAATCACCCAAACGTAGGCCTTGAAGGATTTCCATACGCTCCACAGTGCCAATGTCTGAGTGTAAATAACGCACTTTAACCCCCTGCTCTGCCAAATAATCCGTTAAATGCTCAGACATCTTTTTGGTGAGGGTGGTAATGAGCACACGTTGTTTTTGCCCGACAGCCCGGTTAATTTCCGATAATACATCGTCGACTTGGGTTGCAACAGGGCGAACTTCTAGGGGAGGATCTAACAGACCCGTCGGACGTACCACCATTTCCACCACTTGTTCAGCCTGAGTCATCTCGTAGTCGGCCGGGGTGGCGGACACATACAAAGTGGGGGGCATCAGCGATTGAAACTCTTCGAAGGTGAGGGGGCGGTTATCCAGTGCAGAGGGCAATCGAAACCCATAATGCACCAAATTTTCT
>JAHFQG010000061.1 GCA_023266415.1 Francisellaceae bacterium
TACATGCTCGCCATCGACCAACGCAATAAAACTCACCTCTCGCCCCGTCAAAAATCGCTCAATCACGAGGGTGGGCGTGGGCGCCCCCAATAAACTACCATCCAAAAAATGCGTAATGGTGTCAAACGCTTCCTTCAACGTCTTGGCAATTACCACGCCTTTGCCACCGGCCAGCTGACTGGCTTTAATCACAATGGGCAGCGGTTGGTTCATCACATACGCCTGTGCTTCTTGTGCTGTATGAAACACTTGATACTCTGCTGTGGGAATATGATATTTTTTGAAAAAATCTTTGCAAAACGCTTTAGAACTTTCCAGTTGAGCAGCTTTTTTCGTGGGTCCGAAGCAAGGCAGCTGTGCTTTTTGAAAAACATCTACCACCCCATTGGCCAAAGGCGTTTCAGGACCCACCACAGTTAAATCTATATGATTATTCAATGCAAATTGCAACAAAGCGTTGGTATCTGTGGCAGCAATAGGCACATTTTCGCACCGCGGTTCAGATGCCGTCCCCGCATTGCCTGGAGCTACCCACACTTTGCCAACCAACGGCGAAGCCGCCATCTTCCATGCCAGAGCATGCTCTCGACCGCCTCCCCCAATCAACAGTATTTGCATCAAAATTCCTAATGTTTAAAATGCCGTGTTCCCGTAAACAGCATGGCCATATTGTACTGATTGGCCGTGGCAATCACCTCCGCGTCTTTTTTAGATCCACCTGGTTGTACCACACATGTAATACCCGCTTCCTGCATTCTGTCAATATTATCGGAAAAAGGAAAAAAGGCGTCCGACGCCAACGTCGCTCCTTCCACAGAAAACCCATGTTCTTGTGCTTGCAAACACGCAATGCGCACACTCATCACCCGACTCATCTGCCCGGCCCCAATACCCAACGTTTGCTGATGATTCGTAATCACAATGGCATTCGATTTCACAAACCGACACACTTGCCAGGCAAAATACGCTTCTTTTAGCTCGCTTGATGTGGGCTCACGCTGCGTGACACATTTAAAAACAGGGGCGATATCCGAATCTTCTGTTTGAACCAGTAAACCACCCAAAATACGCTTATACTCTAATTGAGTACGAGACCGATACGGAGTGCCAAAACTCAATAAACGCACATTAGGCTTCAGATGTGCTGCCTCTAAAGCCGCCTGGGTAAAAGAAGGGGCCAGTAAAATTTCCACAAACTGGTTTTTTAAAATAAAATGGACCAAAGGTTCATCGAGCAGCGTGTTAAATGCCACAATCCCCCCAAAGGCAGACGTTGGATCAGCCGAAAAGGCTTTCTGATACGCTTCTAACGCGTCTTGCCCCAATGCCACCCCACACGGATTTGCGTGCTTCACAATCACACAAGCTGGGCTTTGGAAAGCCAACAAACACTGCAGTGCAGCATCGCCATCCACCATGTTGTTATACGAAAGCGGTAACCCTTGATGCTGCGTTGCCATGGGTAAATTAGGCGTGACAGGCATTTTATCTTGATACAAACACGCTTGTTGATGTGGATTTTCTCCATATCGTAAGGAAACACATCGTTGGAATGGCAAGGCTAGCTCAGAGGGAAAAGCGGGTGTTTGGTATTGCGTTGCCAGATATTCGGCAATGGTAGCATCATAGGTGGCTGTATGGGCAAAGGCTTTGACAGCCAAACTTTGTTTGAGCGTATCGGGTACGGTGGGCAAAGCTTCGATGAGTAAAGGATAGTCGGCCGGATCAACCACCACCGTGACAAAAGCATGATTTTTGGCCGCGGCTCGGATCATCGCCGGTCCCCCCACATCCATGTTTTCAATGGCCGTAGCTAGAGTGGTATCAGGAGATTGAATGGTTTTCTGAAAGGGATAAAGATTGACTACCACAAAATCAATGAAGGGGATACGGTACTCTTGTAATACGACATCGTCTATGCCTCGACGGGCCAAAATGCCCCCATGAATGGCAGGGTGCAGGGTTTTTACCCGACCCTCCATCATTTCAGGGAAATGGGTAATATCCGATACCGCTTCACAAGCAATACCTTGCTCGGCTAAATATCGAGCGGTACCTCCTGTTGAAATGATCTGAATATGATTTTGTTGGAAAGCCTTGGCTAAGGCCAAGAGCCCCGTTTTGTCAGAGACGCTCAACAGCGCTCGAGTCATAATAGTTAGTCCTCTAAACCCACTTCTTGCAATTTCTTACGCACCGTCCCGCGAGCCAAACCCAACCACTTGGCCGCCGTTGATTGGTTGCCTCGAGCATATTTTAGTACGGTGACCAATAAAGCATAATCCATTTCTTTTTGCACAAAAGGGTATACATTAGAAACGAAATCGGGTTCTACTTCTTCAAAATATTGCTCTAAGGCACATTGGATCCAATATCGTAAAGGTTTTTGTCGAATGAGGGCCCTGTCTTCTAAGGTGAGGGGGGGGGTGGTCATCGTTAAAATCCGCTGGCTGTAAGGGGCATGTCATCAAAAAAGTCGTTGGCTGCTTTGAGTTGCTCAGTGGCGGACAGCAATTGATTAAACAGATGCCGAAAAGAGCCGCCATTGCGTTGGCCTTTACTGTACCAAGAAACATGCTTGCGAGCCATCAGGACCCCCCGGTGCTCTCCATAAAATTGATAGAGATTGAGTAAGTGCTCGAGCATAATGGTTTTGATTTCAGCTAAGGAGGGTTCGGGCATTTTTTGGCCTGTGTCCAAAAAATGGTGAATTTCTCGAAAGATCCACGGTCGACCTTGGGCTGCACGGCCTATCATGAGGCCATCGGCTTGGGTAAATTGTAGTACTGCTAAGGCTTGTTCGGGGGTATTGATATCGCCATTGGCAATAACCGGGATATGAACAGCGGCTTTAATCGCCCGGATGGTGTCATATTCAGCTTCCCCTCGAAACATACAAGAACGGGTTCGGCCATGGACAGCCAATGCTTGAACGCCACATTGTTCCGCAAGACGGGCAATCTGAACCCCATTGCGATGTTCTAGATCCCACCCTGTGCGAATTTTGAGGGTAACCGGAATATTCACGGCCTTGACCACCGCTTCTAAAATACGAACGACCAGGGGTTCATCTTGGAGGAGGGCAGAGCCTGCGGCGACGTTGCAGATTTTTTTGGCCGGACACCCCATGTTAATATCGATGATATGAGCGCCTTCTGCTGCATTGATACGGGCAGCTTCGGCCATTAAGGTGGGGTCGGCTCCAGCAATTTGCACGGAGCAGGGGGTGGTTTCGCCGTCGTGGTTAGCACGACGTTTGGTTTTCTCACTGCCCTGGATAAGGGAGTTAGCGCCCACCATTTCAGATACGGCCAAACCAGCACCCATATTTTTGCACAATTGGCGAAAAGGGCGATCAGTGACACCCGCCATGGGGGCTAAAATGAGGGGGACGTCAATGCGGTTTGAGCCGATAATCAGAGGGGCGAGGGATTTCATATAGAAGGAGTCTCTTTTCGGCCAACCAACCGTACCCAATCGTCTTGGATGGTCGGGGGTTCAAAGTGGATGGTAGGATATGCATTTTGAACCAAAGAGGCTTGGGAGATCAAGAGCCCAGATAAAATCAGAGTACCTCCTAGGGCCAGATGGCTCTGAAGTGTCGGGGCCAGGCTAATGAGGGGATCGGAGATAATATTGGCGATGACGAGGGTGGCTTGAAAATCGGGACAATCTTTTGGAAGGTAGGTTTCTAAATTATGAATGTTATTCAGACGCGCATTGTCTCGAGTGGCTTGAATGGCTTGTGGATCATAATCTACCCCAACCACCCGACGGGCACCTAGCTTGTGGGCGGCCAGACCTAAAATACCCGAACCACATCCGTAGTCCAAAACAACCTCTGTTGGTCTACAATGTTCGGCCAACCATTCTAAACATAAGGCGGTGGTCGGGTGGGTGCCTGTGCCAAAAGCCAAGCCTGGATCAAGAAAAAGTGTGGGTGCAGTCGGATCGGGTGGGGTAGCGTGTGAGGGGCAAATCCATAACCGATGGCCAAACTGCAAGGGATGGAAATATTGCATCCACTCTCGCACCCAGTCTTTATCTTCCAGGGGCGTTAGCGTGAGGGATGGGTATTGGAGGCGTAAAGTATTGGCTAAGGAGGTTAGATTTGGGGTGTGTTCGTCGAAGAGGGCAGTGAGTTGTAGGGTATCCCACAAAGGATTTTCGTTTGGGGTGGGTTCCACAATATCGGGAGTTTGGTCGGTACCCATGAAAGTCACGCTGACAGCGCCTTGTTGGGTGAGATGCTGACTGAGGGTTTCCGCATTACCCGCATGGATTAGTAAAGTGAGTTGTATCCAAGGCATAAACGTTATTTTTTTCTTCCGAGGTGTTGTTCTAAATAGTGGATATTAGTGCCTCCCCGAATGAAATCGGGGTTATCCATGAGATCTCGGTGGAGAGGGATATTGGTTTTAATGCCGTCGATAATCATTTCGGCGAGGGCATTCCGCATACGGGCTATGACTTCCGCTCGGTTATTTCCATAACTAATAAGTTTTCCGATTAAGGAATCATAATTGGGGGGGACGGTATAAGTATTGTAGATGTGGGTATCCATTCGGATCCCAGGGCCCCCGGGGGCATGGTACCAATTGATTTTACCGGGGGAAGGCATAAATGTGTGTGGATCTTCCGCATTAATCCGACATTCCATCGCATGTCCTTGAATTTTAACCTCTTTTTGCGTAAGAGAAAGCGGTTGTCCGGCGGCAATTTTGATTTGTTCTTTCACAATATCAATGCCCGTAATCATTTCGGTGACGGGGTGTTCTACCTGCACTCGAGTGTTCATTTCAATGAAATAAAAATGGCCTTTTTCATATAGAAATTCAAAAGTGCCTGCCCCGCGGTAATTCATGTCTAGACAGGCTTTGACACACAACTGCCCAATGGTATTGCGCTCTGTTTCGGTAATAAAGGGGGCAGGAGCTTCTTCCAGTATTTTTTGGTGACGACGTTGCATGGAGCAATCACGCTCGCCTAAATGAATGGCATGACCTTGTCCATCAGCTAACACCTGAATTTCAATATGACGAGGCGTTTCAAGATATTTTTCCATATATACATTATCATTATGGAAAGCTGCTTTGGCTTCAGATCGAGTGAGGGCAATCGAGCTTAACAAGGCCGACTCAACATGCACCACGCGCATACCTCGCCCGCCTCCGCCGCCCGCGGCTTTAATGAGCACCGGATAGCCAATGTGTGCTGCAATGCGCAAATTTTCATCTTCATTGTCACCCAAAGTCCCATTAGAACCAGGCACACAAGGGACGCCTGCCTTTTGCATGGCTTGAATAGCAGAAACTTTATCCCCCATGAGACGGATATTGGCAGGACTAGGCCCAATAAATACAAATCCGCTTTGTTCCACTTTTTCAGCAAAATCGGCATTCTCAGATAAAAATCCATATCCTGGATGGATGGCGGTAGAATTGGTAATTTCAGCGGCGCTTAAGATGGCTGGAATATTTAGGTAACTTTCTGAGGCGGAAGGGGGACCAATACAAATGGCTTCGTGGGCCAAACGGACGTGTAATAAATCGCGATCGACCGTGGAATGTATTGCCACGGTTTGAATCCCCAATTCTTGGCAAGCGCGCAAAATTCGGAGGGCAATTTCACCGCGATTGGCAATTAGTACTTTTTCTACCATGATATTACTCTTCAATGACAAATAACGGCTGGTTAAACTCAACGGGTTCTCCGTTTTCTACCAAGCGTGCCAAAATAACCCCCGCTTTGTCGGCTTCAATTTGGTTCATCATTTTCATGGCTTCAATAATACAAACGGTGTCTCCTACTTCAACTCGCTGACCAATACTGACAAAAGGGGCCTGGCCTGGGGCAGAGGCTAAATAGCAGGTGCCTACCATGGGAGAGTTGACAATATGACCATCGGGGAGATCATCTTCGTTGTCACGATGAATGGCAGCGGCAGATCTGGCTTCAGGCAAGCTGGGGGCACTGGGTGCCACGTGATAGACGGCTGGGGCGTGAGAGACATGGGCGCGGCAAATACGCACCGATTCTTCACCTTCTTTGATTTCAATTTCGGCCACACCGGTTTGCTCGATGAGCTCGATGAGTTTTTTGACTTTACGTATGTCCATATTTCACCTTTAAATAGATGTTGTATCGGGGGCCGGTATGCTGGATCCTGCGGGCGAGGCATGCCTCGCCCCTACTGTGCGGGTTGCTGTTAATTGCATATGAGCTGCCTCTAATGCGAATTCATAGCCTTTTATGCCCAGTCCAGAAATAACGCCCACAGCGATGTCTGAGAAGTAGGATGTGGCGCGAAAAGGCTCTCGGGCATAAATGTTGCTGATGTGTATTTCGATAAACGGGGTTTTGACCGCCAAGAGGGCATCGCGTAGGGCAATGCTGGTGTGGGTAAAGGCGGCTGGGTTGAATAAGAGAAAATGGGTGCCATCTAAGCTAGTTGACTGTATCTTATTGATTAGGGTATGTTCTTCGTTGCTTTGCAATACCGTCAGATGGTGACCGAGGGTTTTGGCTTTGGCCTGTAAGTAGGTATTTAAGGTTTCTAAAGAGGTAGGCCCATAGGTGTGGGGTTCTCGGATGCCTAACAAGTTTAAGTTAGGCCCATTAATTATCAAAATATTTGCCATATTGCTATCTCCCCGCTAAGCGAGGGGTCTTTAGAGAGGACATATGTGCGTTATTGTAGCACAATAACAGCAAGATGTCTACTGTTCGACGATTTTCCGAACATTTTCCAACGTGATCCCGTCTTTTTCGATACCTACTAAGCGTGCAACCTCCCGCTGTTCTTCATCTAAAAATATCCATACCGGAAAACCAGCTTCATATTCTTTGACTATGGCTAAAATATCCTCGGTTTGCTCAGTACCATCTATTATTACCAAGGACAGGTTAGGTGGCAATTGTAAATTTGGTAAAACACTTCGGGCTATTTTACGGCAGCTAGCACACCAGGTTGCATAAAAATCCACAATAACCCTTTGATGATTTTGTTGCGCTGCTTCTAAAACCTGGTTTAACTCACTTTGACTCACAACCACCGTATATATATCAGAATGTGTGTGCGGT
>JAHFQG010000011.1 GCA_023266415.1 Francisellaceae bacterium
GGGTCAGGTTATCTTCTAGCGATTCTTGATCTGAATTTATTGGGGTGAAGGAAATAATATGTGTTTGATGGGCGGTAATAACCGCGTCCGACAACACCTCCCCACGCCAAGAAGAGGTTTCATCTAAACTAACTTCACGGGTTAAAATTTGACTTAACTGATTTTGAGATTTTTTCACCCGATTCAACGCCCTAATCACATGCACTGGAATTCGAATCACAGAGGCGGTATTTAACAAAGCCCGGTCAATGTTTTGGGCTATCCAAGGGCAGGCATAGGTCGAAAACCGAAACCCCAAAGCGGGGTTGAATTTTTCTACCGCCCGAATAAGCCCCAAATTCCCTTCCGCAATTAAATCAGCGAAGGGAAGTCCCCGATTCAGATAGCGGCGAGCCACTTTAAGTACCAATCGTAAGTTATGTTCAATGGCTAAATGTTTGGCTTTTTCATCTCCTTGCACCACTTGTTGAAACAGAGCTTGTTCTTCCTCAAAGCTCAGCACCCGCATTTGAGATACCGAAGCCAAATAAGGCTGAATAGTCTCTTGGCGTTCCTTTTTGGGTTTGGGTTGTGGGAAGCCTTTGGGCATGAAGTTGCTCTGAATGGAGTGAAGATGCTTAGTTTATCGACAAACTCATTGGTTTGTTAAGGGTGTGGTTGTCATTTAAGGTCCATCATGAGAAACTTTCCCTATCATCGGTGGTAGGTCGGGAAATAAAATGAGTCAAAAGGTAAGGGCAAGGCAAGTTTTGTCCATAAGAGGCCGGTTTCTGGGTATGTTTATGGGAATGATGGGCGTTCTAAGCCTCGCCCAAGCTCAAACCACCCTCCAAACCGTGCAAGAAAGGGGAGAGCTACTGTGCGGCGTTAATCAAGGGTTAGCGGGTTTTTCAAAGCAGAATAACCGGGGGGAATGGCAGGGGTTGGATGTCGATTTCTGTCGGGCGCTGGCAGCAGCGGTGTTGAAAGATGCGAGGAAAGTAAAATTTATACCATTGTCAGAATCGGACCGCTTTGCGGCCCTAGACAACAAGAGCATCGATATTCTCAGTCGTAACACCACCTGGACTTTCGCTCGCGAAACCGCCAGCAAGCTGGTTTTCGCTGGTGTTTACTATTACGATGGCCAAGGGTTTATGGTTTTGCAGAAAGAGGGCGTATCCAGCATTAAACAGCTAAAGCCAGTCAGTGTGTGCGTGAGCAGCAATACTACTACCGAAATCAACCTGACAGATTATTTCACACAGCAAAATATGCCTTATACTCTTCAAAAATTCCCTAGTATCCAGCTGGCTGTGAGCGCTTACAAAAGAGGCCAATGCCAAGCGCTGAGCTCAGACTTGTCGGCATTGGCCGCTCTGCGCAAGAGCATGCCCATCCCGACTGATCACCTATTACTGCCTGAAATCATCTCCAAAGAGCCTTTAAGCCCTGCAATACGGGCCGATGATGAAGAATGGCAAACCATTGTGCGCTGGACACTTTTTACCCTGATTAATGCAGAAGAGGCTGGGCTTACCTCCAAAAACATTGCCTCAATGTCTAAAAGCACCCAATCATCTGTTTTACGCATTTTGGGGCAAGAACCTGAGCTATTTAAATTTTTCCCCTTAGATCCCCTATGGGCTAAGCGCATTATTGCTCAGGTAGGCAACTATGGGGAGATTTTTGATAAAAACCTAGGCGTCAAAGGGCTTGGTCTTAACCGAGGCTTAAACCAGCAGTGGAACCAAGGCGGGATTTTATACGCTCCGCCGATGATGTAAACAATTCCTTTACTTAAAGGATAAAGGTGTTTTTTGTTTTTTCTGTTTAAACTCTAAAACGCTAAAAGCAGCCAATAATTTTGCTTGAGTGAGGGGTTTTTGAATGACATTACTTACCCCCAACACCAAACAGTTCCGAATAATTTCAGAATCTTTTATTAGGGTGAGGGCCATGAGAGGAGGCTGGCGGTTAAAGTCCAAGCGGGTTCGAATAAAGCGAGTTAACAAACCCAGATCGATAGAGTTTACTTCCGTTAAAACCAAATCGTAGGTGTTTTTTTGAAGTGCTTCCATGGCTTCTTGTTCTGAATAAACCAAATCAACAATATGACCCACTTGTGAAATAATACCCGCAGCATGGTGCGCTGCAATATTATCGGCATCTACCACCAATATCTGCAATAAAGCTTTCACGATAATTCTTCCGCAATTTTTTTCAATTTATAATCTTTGAGTTTACCCTCATACTCCAACTGCATTTTTGTCAAAGCGGCATCGTGCTCCAGCTGCATATGTCTTATTTGGGCGGATAGCTTACTATTGCGCTCCCGTACCACGCTAATGGCGTTTAAATATCGGTCAAATTGGGCCTGGTGGTGGTCATACAAGCGAAGCAGTTCAGCGTCTCGTGCTTTGGTTAAAGCCGTCAGGGTTGCTTCCAGTGGGGATATTTCTAACTGATGAATTTTGGCTTCTTTTTCGGCCAATTCAGCTCGCAAAACTTCCATTTCTTGATTGGCACTTTCCCAGATTTCTTGTTTAAATTGCTCTACCGCACTGGCGATGGGATCGCCCTCTAAAAAGGGCAGGGGGGAAGGAACAGCATTCGATGACGCTTTGGTGCGATGCTTCATCTTTTTCCAGGTGGTGAGATAGCGGTGAATATCGCTGTTGCTGCCTCGACGGTACCCCAGCTTCACCAACCTATCCCCAACCCTTTGATAGGTAATGAGGTTCCCTTCAGACGCCAGTTGATCACACGCCTGCCAGACTTCCATTTCTTTCCGCGATTTAGGTTGCATACTCATTGCCCAGCTCCTTCCTTATCTATCAAAAAGTGTAACAACGTTTTAAACGAATTGCCATTTTGCTACAATGGGGGAAATTTCCAGAAAAGTTATTATGCTTTCTAACTCAGTACCTCGCCGTATATCCGTTCCTGTTCGTGTGGGTTCGCTCTTAATAGGCGGTGGAGCGCCTATTGTGGTTCAATCCATGACCAATACTCCCACGCACGACATCCAGGCCACCAGCCAGCAAGCCTTTGCTCTCTGGCAAGCTGGTAGTGAACTGGTACGCATAACGGTTGATACCGCTGAGGCGGCAGCGGCGGTCCCTTATATTCGTGATGCCTTGGTTACCATGGGATGGACCGAACCCCTATTGGTGGGCGATTTTCACTATATTGGGCATCAACTTCTCGTTCAATATCCGGATATGGCCAAAGCGTTGGCCAAATACCGCATCAACCCAGGTAATTTGGGGTTTGGAAAAAAACACGACTCTCATTTCACCTTACTCATCAACACAGCCTTACAGTATAACAAGCCTATCAGGATAGGGGTAAATTGGGGCAGTTTAGATCAAGGCTTGCTTGCGCGTTTGATGGACGATAACAGCCGCCTGCCTTCCCCCTTATCACCTGAGGCCATTCTTCGTGAAGCATTGGTCGTTTCCGCTCTGAGCAGTGCAGAGCAAGCTGAGCGGTTAGGGATGGGGCAAGACAAAATTATTCTTTCATGTAAAGTTAGTGAGATACAGAGTCTTATCCAAATATACCATACTTTGGCAAAACGCTCGTCTTACGCACTACACTTAGGGCTGACAGAGGCAGGAATGGGGGCCAAAGGGATTATCGCCACCACAACCGCCTTTGCAACACTGTTGCAGGCAGGAATAGGGGATACCCTACGCGCCTCCCTAACTCCAGAGCCAGGGGGGGATAGAACGCAAGAGGTGCGGGTTTGCCAAGACATTTTACAATCATTGGGGTTGCGGTCTTTTGCGCCTCAGGTGACGGCTTGCCCGGGGTGTGGACGTACCACCAGCACGGTGTTTCAGGCATTGGCACAAAGCATACAAGCCGAGTTGCGAGACAAGTTACCTATTTGGAAAATACGTTATCCGGGCGTGGTGGATATGAAAGTGGCGGTGATGGGTTGCGTGGTGAATGGTCCAGGGGAAAGCAAGCATGCTAATATAGGTATTAGTTTACCGGGTACAGGAGAGGAACCAGCGGCACCTGTTTTTGTAGATGGGCAAAAAGTGAAAATTTTACGGGGCAATAATATTGCTTTTGAGTTTATGGAGATGGTAAATCGGTACGTAGAGCATACGTATAATACGTAAATTTTGCACCGAGTGGTGTGTGTATATTTGGGGATTAACATGGAACATTTGGTTTTTTCAACACATCGGTCTGTTTTGTCCATTCAATTGAATCGAATGGACAAGAAAAATGCCATCACCCCAGAGATGTATCAAGGTCTTACCCGAGCGTTAGAAGAGTGTCAATCAAATGATGAAGTGCATGTGGTGCTTTTACGGGGGCACACTGACTGTTTTACAGCGGGAAGTGATTTACAGGTACTCTCCGCTTTGGACGAGCAGGATTTGCAAGCGATCAAGAATTTTCTAAATACGTTAGCTGCTTTTCCAAAGCCGGTAGTGGCTGCGGTTGGGGGGGCTTGTGTGGGTATTGGGGTAACACTTTTAATGCATTGTGATTTGGTGGTTGCCGCTGATAACGCCTTTTTTAAGATGCCTTTCATTGATTTAGCGTTGTGCCCTGAATTTGCCTCTAGCCTGTTGTTGCCAAAGGCCATGGGGTACCATAAAGCAGCTGAGCATTTGATGCTGGGCACTTCATTTACGGCTGAGCAGGCGTACCAATATTGTCTGGTGAATCAGGTGGTTGCTCCGGAGATTTTATTGGCTACAGCCGATAAAATGGCCACTGATCTAAGTCAAAAGCCCCAGCAGGCTTTATTACATACAAAAGCCTTGCTTAAATATCCTCTGTTTTCCAAAATAAGTGAGCAAATCCAAGAAGAGCTGGCCCATTTCGAGGCTTGTTTGGAAACAGAAGAGGCTCAGGGGCGCATTCGGAAACTGGTGGGCTAATTGCCCGGTATTGCCTCATACGTGTTAGGAGGCGAAATAACAGAGGCAGAGCCCAGAATTTCTTGCAAGTTAATTTTTTCCAAGTCGTTCCATCTGTTTTTCTGAACGTATATCAATTGGTGTATACCGGCTTTAGTTTTCACAAAGCGGTATATGGCGTATCCGTTATCAGTTGTTTCACAGCCTTCTGTTTCTAACGAGGCCATATATTCCTCTGAGATGAGTGCTTGGCTGTATGCATTGGGATTTTTCTGAAGTTGAGTCCACATAAAGCTGCCCAATTTACATTCCTGCCGAGCTTGTTGTTCGGTGGCTGCGACGAACCTGTTTAGTTTTGATGCTAACTCATTTAAGGCTTCCGGGTAGAAGGAAATAGTGATTTTTTGAGACCAATTTTTGGCATTTTCGCCATTTAATACCATTTCAGTAATGGCGAATCGCCCCGTTGCGGTGCTAGAAAGCTGTTGCCATTGGCTGGCATCCAGTTCAGTTTCGTTTAAAGAAAGCGTTTCATTAAAAACAAAATTAAGCTTGTGGCTTGGAAAAGTGTTATCCGGCCCTGAGGAGGTACAGGCGGTCAGACAGGCAGTTAATAGACTAAATTTTATAAACTGGCGCATGGTTAAGTCCCTTTCTATACTCTACTCTTTAAAATAGCATCTTTTTAGGGAAGGTGCGCGGTAATTGATAATGAACCCGAGCGTAGCCCGTCATCCCGAGCGTAGCGAGGGATCTCCCTCTATGCCACTCTTAGGAGATCCCTCACAATGTTCGGGATGACGTGGAAACATGGCCATTCATGCAACAAGGCCATTTTTTTGTATAATATTCCCTTAAAAGTGCATCTTTTTCATCCCAAAGAGTATAAAGCCATTGCTTAAAAGCTTCTCTGAAGGCAGGATCGGTAGCGTAGTCGCCTTGGCGTAAGGCTTGGGGGAGGCTGCGTTTTTTAACAATAACAGTGGCTTCTGGCACTAAGCCACACAAATATGCCCAAAAGGTGGGGGTTCGGGTGGGAAAAAGCACCGTAACGTCCAAAATAGAATCGGTTATTTTATCTCCCAAAGCTTGTATGGCATAGGCAATGCCTCCTACCTTAGGTCTTAATAGGTATTGAAAAGGGGAGGGCGGATGTTGTTTTAAATACTTTTTTGGCGTCCAACGGGTACCTTCAGCAAAGGTAGCGATTGTATTTGGGTATTCAGCTAACTTCCTGCATGATTTTAACGTGGTTTCCATGTCCTTCAAGCGCAATGTTGGGTTTTTTTCTAGCGCTTGTTTGGGGTATCTTTTTAACATGGGACAATGGATAGCATAGGTGGCCAGATTAACAAAGGGGATCCACAACACCTCTTGTTTGGCAAAAAATTTGGTGACAGGAATTTGTGGGGAGCCCACCCCGGCTGCAATGGCGAAAGGGTCGACCCAGGTTTGGTGATTAGAGATAAGCAGATACCATTGGTTGGGGTTTAAATCGGGGGGTGCGGTAACGTGCCACTGTACTTTTAGCCAGTATTTTGACATAAACACCTGAACCCCCAACCAAAAGTTGGGGATACCGTCGATAAAGCGAGAAAGAGGCGTTTCCCAGGCTCTAGGAGCCACAAAACGGATAATAGCTAATACATAGATGGGAACACAGCATAAAACTGTGGCCACAACAATAAACAGAAGGCTGATAAAGCCTTTGAGGGCAGGGGGCATAATTGAATTCCTTTTTCCAGGGGAATTGTATACTGATATTGAGTGTGTCACAATATACAACCTATGTTAGGTGAATAAGTCATGAAAGAAGCAAAAAAGCCCAAAGTATCTAAATTGCGCATCGCCTTAATTGTACTGGGGGCTATTATTACCGCTGGTATGAGTATTATTATCCCTTTGGGTGTTTTTAGCTTTAATTGGTTCCGAAAGGCTCCATCTACGCCAATAAGCCCCCCACCAAAAAAAATCGGATTTTTTAGAACATTTTGGAATTGGTATACCCGAACTTCAGTGCCTACACCAACCGAACCAGTACTTGACCCAGTAGTTGAGCCCAATGAACCAACAACACCTTTTGATGATCTTACTAAAAAAAAAGATGCTATTCCCCCTTCACCCCCCCCTCCTGTGGTTACTCCACAACCACCACCTTTACCACCTAAGTCTAAACCTAAGTCTAACAAGATTCGATTTGCCCTTCTCATGGGTTGTAAAACCTCAAACAATTGTTACATTGATTCAGCACTACAATCGATTCTTCTCATTCCAAGGCTAGAAACCAAGATAGCCCATGCAAAACATATAAACGAAATAAAAAGTCTCATAAAAGACATTTTTGAAAAAATTTTCAAAAATGAGGCATGTGAAGGACAGATAGACAATATGAAGACCCTGTGCAAACAGTATAATGTGAATTTAGATGGAAATGACTTCATATGGAAAAATGATATAGGTGAAGGACTGGTAAAAAATCGCTCTTTCGATGAATTTGTCAGTTATGTGCAAAAAGACAAAAACATACTAAAGCTCAACCAGAACAAAGATGACCCGTTATTCGGACTTACTAGATCGCTCAAATTTTCCGAGACACTAATACCTCTTTTAGAGGCCATGTTGAAAGAAACGCAACCGCGCCCTAAAGACTCTCGAGAGCCGGCTATATTAGAAAAGCCACATCAAGATGTTTTAAACATGTATCAAATGGAGATTAAAGGGACAACCGGCCAAGAAGATTCTGAAGAACCACTTAATTATATGATAAAATCGTTGTATATAAAAACTGGAATCTCATTTGAAACAGAAGTAACATTTCATGAGACTAAAAATGTTAAACGAGAAATAAGCCCTGGTGCAATTCCAATTCCTGTTGAGCATGCAAAAGAAATTTTCAAAGTGTTTTCTGACGTCAAAAACGAGGTCTACGAAGGTAGTCGTAATGATGGGCCGCTTGGTCCGACGGTGTTTATAAAAGATGATAAGGCCAACTTAAAAGAACGATTTATCCTTGATAAAGGCGTTACTGAAGCTCCAGAATTCATATATCTTCAAACCCAACAGCAGTTTAACCCTGATGGGAGGGTTACATATATAGAATATAATATTCCAATGGACATCCATATACCATTTTTTGTTTTTAACGACCCTGAAAAACCTGGAACACATGAAAAAATTGAAAATGATTATGTTTTATGTGCCATATGTATGAAACATGGTGAACGCGCATCGAGCGGGCATTATACCATTAATGTGTTAGACGGGGAACACGGAACAGATTGGTATAATGTCAACGATTTGCGTGCTGTTGTGTCTCAAAAATCATCAAAAGAAATAGAAGCTGCTTTGAAATCTTGCTCGGAGGAAATCCCTCGGGTCTTGATGTACATGCGAAAAGACCTGTTTGACGAACGTTATGGAATGCGGCCCAATTTATCACCAAAGCTTACGTAGGGTGACAGGCTGTTCCTGAGTACACCCATACTCAGAAGTGGCAATTGTGTCACCCCAGCGTAGGCTGGGGTCCAGCCTAACCCATCTTTTGGACTGGATACCAGCTTTCGCTGGTATGACACAGCCTGTCACCCCAGCGTAGGCTGGGGTCCAGTCTCGCTCACATAGCTGTGACCTATGCTTATCCATAAAGTTATTTAATCTCTTTCCGATAATAGATTTACATAATCAATTTGGAAACTATTATGCCAAAACACCAAAAAACTTATTCTGCAAATCCATATGATGAAGATCCTAACTTCGTCCCCGAGTATGAGGATGATGAAGGTAAAGAATCCACAAAATCTAAAAAACCCTCCCAAGAAGAATATTATCCTCCTCTCCGAAAAGAACCAAAACCAGTATTATCATCACTCACAGAAAACAAAACCAATGTGAATAATGATAATAATGACAGAATTAGTTATTCTGAAAATCCATATAATGAAGATCCTAATTTCGATCGCGAGGCTTATGAGGCAAACGAGAGAAAAAATAGAGCTAATAGAAATCTAAAGAAATAAATTTGTCTTGTGTCACCCCGTGAGCCTTTCCATCCAGTCGGTTACATAGCTGTGACCTATGCTTATCCATATTGTGTCACCTCAGCCTACGCTGGGGTCCAGCTCCGCGGGCGAGGCGCGCCTCGCCCCTACAAGTATGACACAGCCCTACCCTGCCTAGTCAAATTAAAGGTATTTTTATTATTTCCGATATATAGACTGACGCAACCAATTTGGGGCAATTTCTATGCCACTTGGCCCAACAGAGCCAACCAACAGCAATAAAAGCGATGTTGCCCCAACAGGCTTCGGCCTGCATTCAATTGATCAACCATCAGACGTTGAAACCAACAAAATAAGGAGCGACTGGAAGTATTTTATTGGTGACAAAATAAAACAAAAAGCCATTTCATTTTTCGAGCTTCTAGATCTAGGCCCTTCTAAAAAACATGAACAACAATACTTTGAAATAGAAAACGATAATGAATTGTCTGAAGATGCGAAAAAAATTATTACCGGTGTTGTTGAGTGGAAATTATGGATGGCCGCAAATAATGCCCTTGTTGATGAGTATAGATTGCCTGATTATCCATTTAAAGAAGAGCCAAAACACAGTTATAGTTTTTCAGAATTCGAGAAAAAGATTTTCGATAAAATAGATGAAATTCTTAAGGAAAAGATTGAAGATTTTTCTGAAGAACTACTGATGGATTTCGTAAATAAAGAGGGTAGCGAGTTAGGCAACAAACAAACCATTGGTGCAAATGATGCAAAAGATTTATTTTTAAAGCAAATAAAGGAAAACCTTGTTTTCTTGCAGAAACCCGAATCTACCAAGACCTACAATAAAAGTTCATTCCTTTCAAAAAGGCTTTCAATAAAAGATCTGATTAAAATTTATTATCTCTTGGGTTCCGAAGAAAGTTTGACAGATAAAATTCCGTCTCTACGGCCTGGTGACGCAATTGAGATCCAAAAGAAAGATTTTAAAGACCTAAAAATACCTCGCAGTTTCGTTTTATACTGCAACGAATCAGGGGAAATTGATATAATGGTTAAGCTGAAGTCAAAAGATGCTTTTGGCAAAAAGCCAAAAAAAATAACAGACTTAAACAGGTCTGGCATGGAGAAAACTGCAAAATATGCAGTTAAACTAACAAAAGCTGATAAGCCGGAAATATATATGGATTTATCGGTGTCTTCATATAACAAAATCATATTGTCTTGGGAAAAAACCGTAAGAAGATTTCATAGAGAGGCATTTATATCAAAAAAACTTGCCCCAAATGTGGTTGAAAATTTTGCGTCGCATGAGTACATTGGTTATAACAAGTCCGGAGAAAAAGTTAGCAGAATTGCTTGCTTTTCAAAAGCTGCCATGCGGGGTGACTTGCTTGATGTGATAACATCTAAAAAACTCAAAAAATCGGAAAAAGAAAAAATCACCCAGGATTTATTAGGTGCCCTTCAGAATATAAAAAGCCAGGGGTATGTTCACGGAGATATAAGGTTAGGCAATGTACTTGTATCCGAGGATGAAGACGGAAAACTCATTGCCGCATTGTGTGATCTGGGTCTTGCTAGCAAGCAAGGGCATAGAGACTACCCAAAAGGGACAATTGCATGTTTTTCTAATCGATTATTTGATTTCATAGATAATCCATCTACGAATGTTAACAGTAAAATAACATCTGAATACAGCGATGATTTGTTTGCCCTTGGGGTGGTTTTGTTTTCTCTTTATTTTTCTAAAAATATTATAGCTGTTGAAGATATTTATAAATTCGATAATGGCGTTCTTGCTGGAAAAATCAACACAGACAAGTTAGAAAGAGAACTAGAAAGAAAAAGTAGTGTTCCGGAAAATGTAAAAGAACTTATAAGATTTATTTTAACGAAGGAGAATGATATAAAGGAATATACTATCGAAAATGCTATTGATATATACAAAAAAGGATTGGTTATCAACCAGTCACCTCCTATTGCTTCAGACCAAAAAAAACATGGGGGTTTTTTGGGTGAGCTTTTTAAAACCTTTTGTTCTAGACAGCATAAACAGGTTAGCTCAATGCTTCCCCCTACCCCTACCCTTCCAACCAAAAAAACAGGAACGAAACCTGATTCTTCGAATTGTTAGACCTATGCCCAAATAGAACCGAAATACCTCGCTTAACTCAATTAATCGTCACCCCAGCGTAGGCTGGGGTCCAGCCTAACCCATCTTTTGGACTGGATACCAGCTTTCCCCAGCCTCACGGGCGAGGCGCGCCTCGCCCCTACAAGTATGACACAGCCTGTCATCCCAGCGTCGCCAGATATGACACAGCCCTACCCTGCTTAACCAAATTAAAGGTATTTTTATTATTTCCGATATATAGGCTGACGCAACCAATTTTAGGCCAACTTTTATGCCAACCAACTCAACAAATAAAACAAAGTTACCACCCAAGGAAGTAAGTTCGTTTTTTTTAAAAATGAATGAAAATGCCTCCTTATTGTTGAAAGATTCGGATTATAACAAAAACACGTTCATCTCTAAAATGCTTCCAAAAAAAGACCTAATCAAGATATACAACCTCCTCGAGAAATCGAGAAACCTTGAGGAACTCGGTGATGTTACGAAATTCAGCGAAAAAGAAAGATTAACGGGCGACTCGTACCAATTAAAATTGGTTCTAGAAAAAATTAAAAATTTAAATGTTCATGATGCCATTTCGATTAAAAAGGAAGACTTCCCGAATATTATGTCCAACAGCCTCGTTCTATATCTAAACGAACAGGGAGACATCGATGTAATGGTTGAGTTGAGTCATAAGGGAACAAAATATGCGGCTAAAATAACTGATCCAAAAAATATAATGCTTTATAAAGACTTATCTGTGCTTAAATCCTACCAGGTTCTGGACACAAGTATTGAAAGACGAATAAAATGGACGAACACCGAAGACGGATTCAAAGCCTCGAGAAATATACAAAAATCGCTTGGTATAGACGCGCCTGGAGCTATTACATCGGATGGATATGATGTTTATAACGGTAGAGAAAAGTTTAAAAAGATTTCTCATTTCTTGGAGATTGGTGATCGGGGTGATTTTGATGGCCTTATAAAATCCAATACCTTAAGCATGCAGGATAAGGAAAAAATCACCCAGGATTTATTGGGTAACCTTCAAATCCTCAAGGAGAAAGGAGTTGCTCACGGGTATATAAATACAGATAGGATATCTGTATTTTTTGACAAAAACAACAATCCAACCGCTAAAATTGGTGGATTTGAATTTGCGGAAAAACAAACAGAAACGCTTTCTGAGGTTTTCTCTGAGGGATTAAATAACGATTTGTTTGCTGTAGGTGCCGTTTTGTTTTCTCTTTATTTTAACAGACCAATCCCAGAGATTAAAGTTAAAAAAAATGAAAAAATTGTAGATTACATTGATGAAAAAAAATTAAATAAGATATTAAACAGTAACAAGAGCGTTCCGGACCATATAAAAAAACTTATAGCGTTTATTATAACACAGGACGATAACAAAGAAAACTATACTATCGAACAGGCTAAGGCTATATTTGAAAATAAGTCAGAAAGCAAACGAAAAGAAGGCAAAGGTTTTTTTGGTTGCTTTAGTAGGTTTGAACTTTTTAAGTCTACGCACAAAGGAAATACTTCACCAGTGGAACCAAATACTAATGCCCCCCCAAAAAAGAATCTTGGCCAAAAGAACACAGGTTCCACGTCATCCCGAGCGTAGCGAGGGATCTCCTAAGAGTGGCATAGAGGGAGATCCCTCGCTACGCTCGGGATGACGGGCTACGCTTGGCATGACATCCAGAATGCCTGATTCAGGCAACAAGGCCATTTTAATCTAAAGGCTTTCCCATGATTGGATTAATGGCATTAGGTCTGGTTGTTGAAGAAGCAATTGTTTAAGTATCGGTGATTTTATTTGAATGGTATTAGGAATTGCTGAAAATGCAGCACCAAATAAGCAGGAAGTAAACTCAAGTTGCAGAACTAACCTATTGCCGGCTTCAGGTAATAGACCCTTATGAAAGGCACGAGTATCTGCTAGGAACATAGTTCCTTTTGGACCTGTAATATGGGTAACTTGGTCGGAAAAAACTGACTCTACCGCTTCATCAGCCAAACGTACATACCCACCCGTTAATAAGTGATTTTGGCGTTTATCATATTGATGGGTTTTTTTGACAAAGACATGGGGGCCATTGGTTTCATCCACATCGACCAGGTAAATAAATAATTTTAACCATTTAATTCGGTCCATATCAAAATGATACATTTGAGCTGCCTGAGTAGAAGGCTCTTTTGCCCAAGCTGTGCTCCACCATACTGTACATATATCCAGCTTCGGCGTATTTTGTAAGTATTGAGTGGCAATATCAATGAGAGTTTTATCTAATATCATGGCTTGCATAAGGGAGTCATTTAGCAAGACCTCGGTTGGAATAGAGTATCGGGCGGCTTTAGGGTGTTTTGGGTCGAATACAAGGGGATCTGGCAGGATTTGGTGTAGGTCTTCTACGCGGCAAGGTTCTTTAAGAGCCATTTGCACGAAATGTTCTACCATCTCGTCAGGAAATTTTTCTGAAAAAATATAGCAACCTTCCTTGTTTAAGGCGTGAATGATTTTTTGGGTTTCTTGGGAGGATTTTGGAGGTAAAAAGATAGGCTGTAGGTCTATGTTTTTTATGGGTTGCTTTTTTGAAAGCAAACCAACTACTCTGTTTGCCAGATCTGTCGTCTTGCCCCCACTAAAACAGTGTAAGCGTATCATAGCCAGATAATATTTTTCATTGTTTTTTTTTCTAACGAAAAAGTTTAATATTCCGTAAAAAAGTAAAGTAATATCCATGGCAGCTCGGATATTTTTTTTAATGTTTTTTTTCAGTTTTTCCATTTTTTATCCCCTACTCCTTAAGATACAATTTTTTGTTTCATTCGCCGTATCATATGTTTTGATAGGTTGGTTGCCCAAATACGTTTGTTGTGATAGGCATATTTGGGCGATAACAGCACGGCCCTGAATGGATTGAAAAAGTTAATGTCCAAGCTTACTTTCTGTGGATTTTCGTAAAATTGGGTGGGATCTAGGGTAAGCTCAGGTCTATATTGAGCTATATGCCAAACTTCATCTATTTCGTTCTTCCATCCTCGATAGGTATGGTGGATGGTCTTGAATCCATATTTTGCAAATAATTGTGATAAAGAGTGGTGTGAAAAGGCGGAATAATGGGCGGCGTTCAAATAAGCCCTACCTAAAAATGACCGATTTTGAGCGGTTGTTGGCACAACTGTGACCACATGTCCCATCGGTTTAACCAACTGCTGTAACCCTTTAAAGGCATCTTTTAAATCCGTAAAATGTTCTAATGCGTGGTTACTAAACACCAGATCTGCTTTTTCACTCTCAAGCATGTTGGATGTTAGTAATTTAGCACACACAGCCCCCTGCCCTAAAAATTGCTCCGCAATTTGGATGCACTGAGCATCCATTTCAAGCCCTTTTATATTAAAGCCTTTTTCTCTCAATACAAACAAGGCCTCCCCTCGCCCACACCCTAAGTCATAAGCTAAACCAGAGTGACATTTCGTGTGCTTCATAGCGTATTCTATTTTTTCTTGGTAATACCAACGTGCAAAATCTGCAAATCCTTGCTTGGTGGGCATGGTGACTGAAGGATGGTATTGCGATTTTTCATAAATTTCTTGCAAAGATTTTTGGGATGGCCTGGGGTTTTGGAATATAAAACCACACAAACCACAGATACACCAAATGCTTTTTTTGGCCGAACCATATAAAGTTCGAAATTGTTGGATATTAGGTTCTGAAAACCACTTTATAACAGGTAAATTTTGGCCCTGATAGTCACATAAAGGACAAGAGATCTGTTCTAGGCTACTTGGCATGATTTTTCCTTCTTCTGGGGGCTATAGAGATTCAATTTTTCTGCATAGCAGCTATAGCAGGTTGGCAGATATTTCTCTTCAGCGCCCAGTTCTATTTGCGGTCCCATAAGGGTAGGCTTTTGATCTAACAGTTTTAGGTTCATGATGGCTTTTTTGTTACAGTAGGTACAGGTGGTCTTCACCTCTTCGATGGTATCCGCCAATTCTAACAATCTTTGAGTGGCTGGAAATAAATGGCTCCGAAAGTCGGAGCGAAGCCCGTAGCAAATAACCGGGATTTTTTCGTAGGTGGCGACAAACCGAAAGTAATCAATAAGTTGGGGGTTTAAGAAATGCAGTTCATCAACTAAAATGCATTGTAAGGGTAAGAATGGAGATAGGTCAATGGTGGTCGCCTCAGATCCAACAATAACATCAGCCTGTTTTACCAGACCCGCACGTGATTTAACCTCCATTTCACCAAATCGGACGTCAAAAGCGGGCTTAACAATGATGACTCGTTTGGATTGTTGTTGGTAGTTATGGGCTACTGCTAGAAGATTTAAGGTTTTGGCACTTGAAACAGCACCGTAACGGAAGTACAATTTTGCCACAGATCTCTCCATTCGATGTTACACCTAACTTAGGGTACCATGATAACAACAACTCTCCCCTCTTTCATAGAGCCTTTGTTTGATAGCGCTTTTTCGACTGACTTTGATAAGTTGATTGCCGTACTAAGCAAGTCACCCGGCTACAATCAAAGTGAAGAACCTAGCATGCTTTCCGCCAAAACGGATGCTGAAGCCATCCGTACATTTTTGATGGATTATCAAAACGCCAAACTAACTTATCGTTCTTACTTAAAGGAAATTGAGCGCTTGGTTCTTTGGTGTATCTATGTCCCAAAAATCACCATCTCTGACTTAAAACGCGAACATATCATGGATTATCGTACCTTCATCCAAAATCCTCAACCCACCCAGTTGTGGTGCGGCGTTAAACGACCTAAGGTCATCGAGGGGGCTTATAACCCAGAATGGCGCCCTTTCGTCTCCGGCATGGCCGGCCCTACGGCTCGAAAAAGCATCAGCATTTTAGATAGTTTTTTTAATTACTTAGTACAAAACAACTACTTAGCCGGAAACCCACTGGCTGTAGATAAACGCCGTAAAGGCAAAAAGTCTAATAGCACTGAGCGATGGTTGGAACGAGATGAAATCAATACTGTTTTAAAGGCCTTAGACGAATATGAAAAATTATCTTCTGAAAAAAGTTTTGAAATTGCGCGCGCTAAGTATATAATCCTCACATTATTTTACACGGGATTACGGTTGGCCGAAATAGCCAACCATGCCATGTCTGATTTTTCCTTAACGGAAGGTGAATGGTTCCTCAATGTGGTTGGTAAAGGGGAAAAACCCAGGAAGATAGCTGTGGTCGATGAATACCTAGATGTGTTGGTTAACTTTCGAAAAAAATGCGGGTTTTCATCAGCACTACCTGAGTTTGGTGAAAAAACACCTCTTATCCCTGCTGTCGATAAAAAATCCTCTATCACCGATAACCGAATTAGCCAAATTTTACGCCATGCCTTTGATATAGGAGCGCGAAAATATGAAACCGACCCCATAACCCTTTCTGAAGATCGCATGAAATTTTTACACAAAGCCAGTAAGCTACGTAAGGCATCCGCGCACTGGTTGCGACACTCCTATGGTACGTACTTGGTCAAGTCGGGCTGCCCTATTGAAAAGGTTCGGGAACTCATGGGCCACTCGGATATTTCCACCACCATGATATACGTACACATTGCCAAACGTGACTTACATGCTTCTGTCCGGCATTTATCCATTCAAGAAGAAGATATCCCATGAAACCAAATGATGTTATTCAAGAACCTATAAAAAAATTTATCGCGCTATTAGCAAAAGAAGATTATGCGCAGGCTGCCACTAAGATTCAACAGTATTACACAGAGAGCGGTTGGAATTTAGAACAAAAGCAATGTTTCGTTGAGGCCGTTCTTCATGGGTATAGCCAGCATAGTCACACCAAAAGTTTTGAGGTAAAAATGCCTGGCCCTTCTATAGGAAAATATCAATTTTGGATGGACCTTAATCGAGAGTCGCTCCATAGCTGGAACAAAAGAATTTCTGTTCTCACAGATGCTATCCGAAAGCTGCAAGAATTTCTATGTAAAGACCAACAGCAGTTTTCTAAAGAACAGGAAGCCCAAAAACAAGCTAAATTGCATCGGGCTACTGAAGAGGCTAGGTTGTTACAGGAAAAGTTAGCCAGTTTACAAGAAAAGGAAGGAATGAGTTTAATGGAGCAGTTAGAAAAAAACCAAAAAACGCTTGTTGAGCTGATTGAAGAGGTGAAGGTGTTGGCCTCTACCCCCCCTCAGCCTATTACTTATTCGGTGATGTGGAGCAGTTCTACGGAAGCAGTGGCAGTGCCTGTGCCTAATGCACTTGTTTCTGAATATTTAATGAAAAAGCGGTTAATGCCTCCGATGTCATCTTCTCCCTCTTCTTCCACCCTCCCCTCTCCCAAACAGCGTAGGAAGTCTTATCCGTGCTATGACTAACTGACCACCTTCCAACTACCGTCAGTTTGACGGCAAGCGGTGCCAAGAGCACATACAGTGTATGTGCTCTTATTGGCGCTAACTGGTAAGACGTTGAATTCGTCAAAAAATGTGCTATCATTATGGGGTATATTTTGGGGGGATTTTATGGAAGCCTTTACAGTACGAGACTTAAGAGAACATACTGGCTCTCTTATCCAGGAAGCGGAAGCGGGTAATCTCTCTCTTATAACCAAACATGGCCGCCCTATTTTTTTGGCAGTCCCTTTTAATGAAACTTTACTCCAAAGTGGGCTCAAATTTTCAGTAGCCGCTCATTTATACAAAGAAGGTTTTTTGTCATTGTCAAAATCAGCAAAATTAGCAGGAGAATCCCTGGAGTCTTTCATGGAAAAAATTGGTTTTTTGGGTATAGAAGCGGTACAATATAATCCAAAAGACATCCAACAAGAATTAAAGGATTTTCGATGATTGTATCCGATGCCGGCCCATTAATCGCCTTTGGCCGCATCAAAAAATTATCTATACTGTACGATACCTTGGGTACTTTAATGGTGCCAACCAGAGTGTTACAGGAATGCCTCGTAGATTTATCCAAGTTGGGTGCGAAAGAAATAAAACATGCTGTGGAAATCCAACAAATCAACCCCATACAAAACAATTTGTCAGATGACCTGCTAGTATATTCAGACATACTGGGTGAAGGTGAACTATATGCTATTTCACTGGCTATTCAACTGAGCTCGGGATTATTAATTGATGAAAAACTGGGCCGCTCAGTTGCTCAACAACTGCATATCAAAATTATTGGAACTGCAGGTGTTTTGTTGCTAGCCTACCAGAAAATGGTAATCCGCTCTGTACCAGAAATACTCAACGAATTACAGTTAGCTGGTTATTTTTTGTCAAAACAACTAATTTCTGAGATATTGAAGCAATTGTGAAACAACATATCTCCGCACGGCCTTGTTGCATGAATCAGGCATTCTGGATGTCATGCCAGTGAAAACTGGCATCCAGTTGCCCGTAGTATATATTTTGTTAAGTCATCCCGAGCGTAGCCCGTCATCCCGAGCGTAGC
>JAHFQG010000062.1 GCA_023266415.1 Francisellaceae bacterium
AGCGTCAGTATGGCGAACATTGTCAAACAAGAAGTTGATGGCTTTTTAGCCGGCCGCCCGTTAGATATCTTAACTTTCCCCGATTGGGAAACGCTTCCCTACGATATTTTATCGCCCCACCAAGATATTATTTCCGAACGCATTGCCACGTTATCCCGTTTACCCACCTGTCGAAAGGGGTTGTTGTTATTGCCTATCACAACCCTATTATCGTATGTGATCCCTATTTCTTACATGGCAGCTCATGCGTTTTCATTTACCCTTCAAGCGCCCTGCAACCCCACCCGGTTACGGCAACAGCTGGAACAGTATGGCTATTTTTCTGTGTCCCAGGTGATGCAACCGGGTGAATATGCCATTCGCGGGTCTATTTGCGATTTATTCCCTATGGGTTCTATGCATCCGTTACGCATTGATTTATTGGGCGATGTCATTGACAGTTTGCGCACTTTTAACCCGGAAACCCAACGGTCGGTTGAAACGCTCTCCACTTTTTCGCTTTTACCTGCCCGAGAGTTCCCATTAACCTCTGAGGCCATTACCCGGTTTAGGGCGGCTTGGCGAGTTGAATTTGAAGGAGATCCTTCCCTCTGCCCCATTTATACCGATGTGAGCGATGGTACCCCAGGATCTGGCATTGAGTATTATATACCGCTCTTTTTTGACACCATGAGCACGTTATGCGATTATTTTCCTGCCAATACAAAAATAGTTCAGTTTCCTGACTTGAAAATACAGGCCGATGCCTTTTGGTCAGAAATTCGCACGCGATTTGTGCAACGTTCATGCGATAAACGAAATCCGTTGTTACCCCCTACACATTTGTTTTTAACAGTAGATGCGCTATTTGGGGCTTTAAAAGCCTTTTCTAGCCTACGTATTGCCCCTTTCACCCCCCAACCCATTCCAGATATTCGGTTAGAAGAAGCGGGACCACATTTATTAAGGCGATTAACCGCCTTTTTATCCCCACCCCCTGCACGGGTGTTGTTTTGTGTGGAGAGTGTGGGACGACAAGAAGCCCTCATTAATCTATTACAGCCATTTAACTTACAACGATACCCCAATTGGAAAGCTTTTCAACAAGCGTCAACCCCCTTTGGGATCACCCAAGCTTCTCTCCAACACAGTCTTTGGTTAGAGAAAGAGGGCATTATTTTTATTGCAGAGGCCGATTTATATGGCACGCAAGTGATGGGGCGACGCGCGCGTCAGAAGAAGCAAGTGGATCCGTTTGATGCGGTGCACCATTTGGCGGAGTTACCCGTGGGCTCTTTGGTGGTGCATATGCACCATGGCATTGGTCGCTATGCGGGGCTGATCCAACTGACTTTGGGCCCGGTTGCTGCAGAATACATGATTTTAGAATATCAAGGCAGTGATAAGCTTTATGTGCCTGTCTCTGCTTTACATCTTATTAGCCGTTACAGCCAAACCGAGCAAAGCGCTATCCCTCTTAATCGATTGGGGCATGATCAATGGGAGAAGACCAAGCGCAAGGCCCTAGAAAAAATCCATGATGTAGCGGCTGAGCTTTTAGATATTTACGCCAGGCGCCAAACTGAGGTAGGGTTTGCCTTCCCTTTCCCCAAAGAGGACTATAGCCTTTTCCAAAAAAGCTTTGGATTTGAAGAAACGCCTGATCAACAAACGGCCATTGACCAAGTCATCCATGATCTTACGGCCCCTACCCCGATGGATCGCCTTATTTGTGGAGATGTGGGCTTTGGCAAAACCGAAGTAGCCTTGCGAGCCGCTTTTTTGGTGGCTCATGCAGGGAAGCAGGTGGCAGTTTTAGTACCTACCACCTTATTGGCACAACAACATGTTGAAAACTTTCAAAATCGATTTGCGCCTTGGCCATTTCGCGTATCAGTGTTATCTCGCTTTCAAAGCAAAAAAGAGCACAACGATATCCTGAATAAATTGGCCCAAGGTCAGATTGATATTTTAATTGGCACGCACAAACTGTTACAAAACAACATTGTGTTCAAAGATTTGGGACTTTTGGTGATTGATGAAGAGCACCGTTTTGGGGTGAAACAAAAGGAAAAATTAAAAAGCTTACGTGCTCACGTGGATATTTTGGCGATGACGGCGACGCCCATTCCCCGTACGTTGCATATGGCCATGTCGGCTATTCGCGATTTTTCGATTATTGCTACCCCACCTGCCAGGCGTCTTGGCGTGAAAACGTGGATACGAGAATACGATGAAACTCTTATCCGAGAAGCCATTTTGAGAGAATTGATGCGTGGTGGACAGGTATATTATTTACACAATGAAGTCTCTTCTATTAACCTTTTAGCTGATAGACTAGTTGCCTTGGTGCCAGAAGCTCGTGTTGCGGTGGCCCATGGTCAAATGACGGAGCGCGCGTTGGAAAAAGTGATGCAGGATTTTTATCATCAACGATTCAATGTGTTGGTGTGTTCGACCATCATTGAAACGGGCATTGATATTCCGACGGCCAATACTATTATTATTGAGCGTGCTGACAAATTAGGATTAGCACAATTGCATCAATTGCGAGGGCGGGTTGGGCGTTCGCATCACCAAGCGTACGCTTATTGCCTAACACCTACTCATACGTTGATGTCCAAGGATGCCCTGAAACGATTGGAAGCATTGGAGATGCATGAAGAGTTGGGGGCTGGATTTAACATTGCCAGCCACGATTTAGAAATTCGAGGAGCGGGGGAATTATTGGGTGAGTCGCAAAGTGGACATATTGAAGCCATTGGTTATTCCTTGTACATGGAGCTTCTCGAGAATACTGTAGCAATCTTAAAAACGGGAAAAAAAGAAGATTGGATGAAACCTTTGTACTCGGGACCAGAAATAGACATGCAGATCCCTGCTTTAATTCCAGAAAGCTATATAGGTGATATTCAGGCTCGGTTGATCTTGTATAAACGTATTTCCGGAACTAAGTCATCTGACGAACTAGATGAGTTGCAAGTAGAAATGATTGATCGGTTTGGGTTACTACCCGAACCGACCCAAACCCTCTTTCGCCTGACCCAGCTTAAGCAGCGCTTAGTACCACTGGTCATTCAAAAAATAGAATTAGGGCCTGAAGGTGGATTTATAGAATTTTCCCCCGATACCACGGTTGATCCGAAAAAACTCATCTCCCTGATCCAACTGGCGCCCAAACACTATAAACTTCGCCCCAATCGACTAAACATCACCAAATCTTTGCCCACCTTTGAGGCTCGCTGGTTGGAAATCACCATGCTTCTTGGTAAACTGTGACAGGGTAAGTATTTTGAGGATTTGATGCTCATACGTTGGCTTATTTTTTACATGGCGCTTATCGGTTTTGAGGTCTCAGCAGCCGAATCCTCTTTATATAGTGTAGAGTTAATTGTATTTCAGTACACACGCCCAACCGATACTGAAAGTGAAAGTTGGTTGCTGAACCCAGGGGTTCCTAACACAGAGCAAGCCATTCCCCTATTAACCTCTGACAGTACCAAGCCGTATCATTTACGATCCCTTGATAAACTTCAGCCTCAGCTCAAAAAATTACAGCAACAAAGTGCTTATCAGGTGTTATTCCACGCCCGTTGGACACAGCCCGCATCGCCCACCACCACGGTTTCGTTCACGGGGGGAAAAGCGATTGATCTTCAATTACCCGATTTTTCAGGCCACACCGAACCTTTCGAGCTCATAGGTGTTTTAACACTTGCGGCCCCTCATGCTTTACAACTGGAAGCCGATTTACTGCTTCAACGCCCGGCCATTGAAAAAAATCTTCTGCCCCCCACAGCCAAAGGGGAAGCACGGCATGAAATTCGGTTGTTGACGGGCACATGGACGCCTAAAGACACCGTCCAGTTGCAAAACTTTAGGTTAGTCGGCTCTCTAAAAATGAAAACGAAAGAGGTTTATTACTTAGATCACCCCACGTTTGGTGCCATTATACGGATAGACAGGGCTACCCCCTAAAAGGGGTTTAATCTAGCCCAGATTGAAGATCTGTACACTTTATTAGCTGGCACAGGTGTGTACAGCCGTTCTGTTTGCCGTTTTCCTTGTTTAACCTCTTCTGACACTGTTTTTCGAGTAACGCTGTTCACAGCTGATTCAGTTGCCTTATTTTTTTGCCCATTGTATTTTCTGGGCACAATGGGCGGACGACCCAATGAATATTCCTCAATTTTGAGCTGCCCTTTTTCATCATAGTCGAACTTAACAGGTTCACTGTTTTCAGACATTCGAGTGCTTCGCGCGTCTTTTGGATCTTGTCCAGGGTTTTTCTGATACGCATCGGTGAGCAAATAGTTAAGTTCACTCCAAAATTGGCTTTTAGATAACATTTGTTCGGATTCTGAATAATAAAAAGTATCAATCAATTTCCAAACGGCGTGCATCAGCGTGATTATTTTTTCAATAATCACATCATCCGATTCATTCTTTTCAGTTAATTTGCTAACAAATTTAACGAATGTTCCAACCCAAATATCAGCCTCATCCTCTTCAGTGCTTGCATGCGCGATGGCCTTTAAACTCTTTTTTAAAACATCTTGACATTTATTGTCCACTTGTTGAGGAGAAAATTCTAGTTGTTTGGCCACTTTAAGATACACCAATAAAGTTACTCTCAAGCGAATAATATCGTTTTTTGTGGCGCCATCCACAATCGTCAACAATTTAAGACTGAGCGCATAAATTTTGCATTCTTTTTCAATAGAGTCTAAAACTTTTGTAATATCTTTCATTTTATCGTATTTGTTTTCTTTGGACAGCCGAATTAATGTATCATTTAACCCTCGCTTTAATTCATTGTAATAAGAGTGTTGATTGGTTATATTTTGAACACCTTCATTTAGGTCAAATTTATCCATTAACTCAATAAATTTTGTGAGTGCTTTTCGTTTGTAAGGAATGGAAATGGCGGCATGAATATTTTTATCGATATAACGAGCAATCCCATATAAAGATATTCCCAATAAAAACAAAGAGGTAAATAGGAAAATAGCAGCCCCAAGACCAACAAACGGATGCCCCAAAAAGACAAAAGCCGGCAAAGCCAACCATTTAATGCACATAAATAAAGCGGAAAATAAAATCGCATAAAAAGCCCCATAGGCCATAAAGCGAGATGCGAAACGAAAAAATCGAGCAACAGCAATGAATATTTTGATAAAAAAATTAGAAATCTTATCTCCCAATTCTCGAAAAAACTCACTTGTTCTTTCAAAGAACCCATGATGAAAAGCAGAATCACCATTGTCTTTTGTTTTTTGGATGGGCTCTGATTTTTTTTTCATGTGCAACTTCCTTGTAACTTACCATGATTTATATTTCGGATTTTTTAATAACTGAGGATAGTCTCCTCAATGAGCTGTACCCCCTTTTCCTGATCGGGCTGTCCTACTTCTCGTGTGCCGGTGTTTGATATTTGGGCGGCGATGAAGGCAAGACAGGCGTAGGCGATTGATAGTTCTTTTGCTAACACAGTTTCGGGCATACCGGTCATGCCTAAGATATCACAGCCTTCCTGACGTAATGCCTGAATTTCCGCTTTGGTTTCAAAACGCGGCCCCTGCATCACCCCATAGGTCCCGGACGAGTGTAAAGTAAACCCTATCTTCTTCGCAACCGCCTTTATTTTTTGACGTAATGGCTCATGATAGGGTTCTTCAAAAGAGAGGTGATCATCCCCAAAAAAAGTACTGTCTCGACCATACGTATGGTCGATCAGTTGATGGGGCAATACCCAATGACCTATGGCCAATGTGGGCTGAAGGCTGACCACTGCGGCGGTAACTATCATGGTATCAACACCCGCTTCTCGGAGCGCCCATAAGTTAGCACGATAATTAATTAAATGAGGGGCAATGGGTTTGTCACCCACCCCGCGACGAAACAAAAAAATGACCTCATGTTCCCCTAATACCCCATAAATGAGGGGAGAGGAAGGATTGCCGTAGGGTGTATGGACCACCGTCTCGTGGGTTTGAACCAGACGGGCTAAAACAGGGCTACCAGAGCCACCAATAATCCCAAATTTTGCCATACGCTAACTTCCCTGTAACTCTGGAACGTGTACAACCATGATGGGTGCAGCCACTTGCGCGCCATGCTGTTCAATCAGTTTTAAAACGCCCAATAATACCTTTTCTTGGGCCAACCCATAAAGTTCAGCTTGGGTGGCAAAGGTATAGGCGTCGATCATACATTCTAAAGCATTTTCACCAAAGCGATGAAAATGAGCCGTGCAGAGGCAATGGTTGTCCAAATCGGGGTGGTTTTTTAAAAAACCCCGAATGTCTTGTAAGAGGCCGGGTAGGACTTGGGCGTCTTCATAGCGAATGCCCACCATTTCTTTAATGCGGCGATGCGTCATGCGAGAAGGGTTTTCAATGACCATGTTGGCAAATAAGGCATTCGGCACATAGAGCGGACGTTTATCGAAAGTCCTCACTTGAGTGAGTCTCCAACCGATATGTTCGACATAACCATCAACCCCACGATCGGCCGAGCGTATCCAATCTCCGACCACAAAAGGGCGATCAAGGTAGATCATGAGTCCACCAAAAAAATTGGCCAACACATCTTTGGCGGCAAATCCAGCGATTAATGTCCCTGCCCCCCCAATGGCCAATAACCCAGAAATGGGGTATCCTAGAGTTTGAAAGATGATTAAAGCCCCCGCTATCATCACCAGTACGCGTGCTAACCGACTGAGTGTGACAGGGGTTGTGGATGCTCTGCCCGTTTTGCGAGCTTTGAGAGCAAAAGCGTGTTCTACTCGGCTGATAAAGCGTAGAATACCCCACAAAAATAGGCCAACGCTGCCCAAAGAGCGGATTAAAGTTATAAACTCTATAAACCGAAAGACAAAGCAAAACCCCATAAGCCAAATCCACACCCCCAAAGGACGGTGCAACGACAAAACAAAAGTTTCTTCCCATAAATCTTCGGTTTTGAAATGCCGTTTCATAAAGCGTTTAACGAAAGCGAT
>JAHFQG010000012.1 GCA_023266415.1 Francisellaceae bacterium
AGATCGCTTTCCCCAAGGGGCTATTTTGGATGAAATTCAAAGACAACCCAGTCTGCTGTCTTATATTCAAGGGATTGTAGATGAAAAGAAGCAATGCGGATTATTTATCTTAACAGGCAGTCATCAACTGATGCTTCATGCCTCCATAGCACAATCTTTAGCCGGAAGAACGGCTATTCTGAAATTAATGCCTTTGAGTTTGGTAGAATCACAACTTCCTGAAGAATGTTCTATTGATACTTACCTCTATCAAGGGATGTATCCTAAACTTCATGCTGATCCAATGAATCCCACCAAATACTACCGAGATTATGTCCAAACCTACCTAGAAAAAGATGTCAGACAAATGGTGAATGTGAAAGATTTAGGGGCATTCCAAAGTTTTTTAAAATTATGTGCTGGCAGGGTGGGACAGATTTTCAATGCCAGTAGTTTGGGAAATGACTTAGGGTTGTCGTATCATACCATCCAAAATTGGATTTCTATTTTAGAGGCTTCTTTTGTGCTTTTTCGATTACAACCATATTTTGAAAACTTTGGGAAAAGAGTTATTAAGTCGTCTAAATTGTATTTTTGCGATACGGGGATTTTAACGTATCTATTGGGTATTACCTCAGTAGAGCAACTCCAGCGAGACCCCCTTCGAGGATATGTGTTTGAAAATTTTGTTATCTCAGAATTAAGAAAAACACAATTCAATAAAGGCATTGAGCCAGATTTTTACTATTATCGAGAAAATAATAATCAAGAAGTTGATTTGATATTAAAAAATGGCAGTTATTTAACTCCTGTTGAAATTAAAGTTTCTAAAACCTTTCATTCGGATTTTTTAAAGGGACTCATTCATTTTCAGAATATAGCTAAAAACAGATGCCAAAATGGCTATTTGGTGTATACTGGGATACAAGAGCAAAAAGTAAATGATTTTTTTGTTATAAATTTTATGAATTTGTCTAAGTTAATATCCGAATGACGCTGCATTCATTGTGGTTGGGCCCAATTGTTCCAGGTTCTTATTTTGATTGGGGTTGTCAAAAAAACCTTAAGTAGGGATCTGCCCACAGGTCCAGCATGCTGGACCCATAGACGGGGAGATACTACGAGTAGCGCCATGAATATTTAAAAGAAAATCATGGTTAATGGTCCAGCAATAGTCTCTCCTAAAATTATTGCACCAATAAAGCTCCCCCAAAGTTTTTTTCCAATAAGTCCTGACGATTCTTTAAGAGCGTGAAAATAGGTCGCTATTTCCCATATGACACATAAAGCCACAATAAAACCAAAAATGCTCTTCATCATAGATAGATCAAACTGCAATCCTTTTTCGATATCAACATCCATAAAACTTGGGTTAACCACTCGAACAATACTTAAGAAAATGGCCAAAATCAACAATGGAAAACGAGCTAAAGCAACTGTGCCAAAAAAATCTAACAATCGAAGGCGTTTTTGGTTGAAAATTTTAGCACAGATAATAAAAAGAACCGCTAGGATAAGCCAGCCAACTAGATTCTGATAAGCAAGCAAAAAGAAGTTGGGCTGTATTTTTGGGGCTTTAAAAACAGAAGCATTTAACACGCCCATTATCCCAATCGCATAGCATTTGGCGATTACTTCAAAGTAGCTTGTGCTAAAAATAACAAATAGTCCGATAACTAACGCATAAATCCCCGCTATTTTTTGAAATGGGTTGATCAGAAACCAACAAACCTGGCCCAGGCGAGATGGCTTTTTATGAATGACAGACAATAATAGCTTGTGCTCATCTGCAGAAATTTTATTTTCTTTCAGCATATTTAGTAGTCGTTCTTGTTCTTTATTTGATTTCGTCATTTTTAACCTCATAATTTTGTAACATTTTGGCCGCATCTTTGATTGAAATTTTTCCTTCTTCAAGAAGTTGAAAAATTTCCATTTTTGACCCATCTCTCTGGATTTCTAAATTCTCTAACAGCTCAATCAAGGCATTGAGTCGATTCCTTAGGGTAGGATAGGAAACTTTTTGCTGGGCAGCCATATCCTTTAGGCTGCCTGAGCATTTCACAAAATCGAACACAAACCGAAGGTCCTCGTCCGACAGCTTTAATAAAGCAGGAATGTCAAACTTCCCTTCAAAGGTGGTATGGCAGTTAACGCACTTAATTTTGGAAACGTATAGTGCTGTGTTGGCACACGAAGGACAGTGCGTGATAATTTTCCCCATCAAACGGCTCCTTTTTTTGTATCTTCAGGTCAATGTACCTGTTCAGGCATAAATATAACATGATTTTAAATAATATCAACAAAAACTTTAACTTTATTAAAAAAAAGATTAAAAATGTTGATAATTATTTGTTCAACTAACCCGATTTCGCTCAGCTGATACATCGGCATGGAAGAAATGGGGCAGGGGAATGCTGAAAAAACACTTAAAAATCAATGTGTTACAGTTTTCGAGCAAAACATGCTTTAAAATGGTGCAATTGGTGCAATTGTGCTATAGTTGGTGCAATTGGTGCAATTAGGAGAGCTTTTGTATGGGGCACATTTATCAGGCAAGGGAGTCCAAGGATTTAGAATTTAAAGCCAAACTACCTTCCTTTCACTCTTTAATTAAAACTTGTGTGGCTTTTTCCAATGGAATGGGAGGGAAAATTATTATTGGGGTGGATGATAAAACACACCAAGTCATAGGGGTAGATGAAGAAACCCGTAATCGATTGTATGAGGAGTTTCCTAATAGTGTATATGATGCCACCAGCCCTAGTTTATTGGTTGAGATTTATGAGCAACATTTCAATGAGTTAGGTGTATTGATTATAGAGGTGCCTCATAGTATCAAAAAACCCGTTTTTATTAAAAGTGATGGGATCCCAAAAGGGGTGTATTTGCGTGCAGGGTCTAGTACCCGTCATGCCAGTCAAGAGTATATCGAAGAGTTGATGCGTGAAAATAAACGTGTAAACTTTGACGAAGAAATGATTCAAGAAGAAAGCAATATTTTATCCGCCGAATTGATTAAAACAATCTTTGGGAGCATTGGTCCGGAACGTCTTGTCAGTGAAAAAGTATTGGTACCTTCGTTGGTTAGGTTTAAACAGTATGGTCCAACTGTTGCGGGTGTTTTGATTTTTTGTGAAAATCCACATCGATATGTTCCAGAAGCGTTGGTTCAATGTTCACGTTTTCGGGGAGTGGAGGGGCGAGATATCATGCAAAGTGAAGAGATAGTGGGTAATTTAGAAAAACAACTTGAAAATAGTTATCAATTGATAAAATCGTGGATCATGCGAGATTATCGATTGATTGGAACAAAGCTAAAGGGTTCAACCTTAATACCGGAAGTGGCTCTACGCGAAGCTATTGTAAATGCTTTACTTCATCGAAAATATTGGATCCCTGGATCAGTTAAAATAGCTTTGTATGATAACCGACTAGAAATTTTCAATCCGGGAAATTTTCCGGGCATGATTGATTTAAATAACTTAGGTGATGGCACAACTTATTTGAGAAATCCTACTCTTGTTAGGTTAGCCCGTCGATTTGGGATAATTGAAAAATTAGGCACTGGTATTCGACTTATTTTTGAAAGTTGCCAAAAATCAGGGCTTAAGAAACCGGATTTTTTAGAGGGTCCAGATAGCGTTAAGGTGATTTTTTATTTTTTACCGGCAGAAAAAGAATTTGAAAATGAAGAAGATAAATTAATGGCTTTGTTTTTAATGAGAGAGATTGTGAAAATTAAGGATGTTTCCTCTTATTTGAAAGTTTCTCGGAATACAGCCACTCGAAAACTGACGAAACTGATTGAAAAAGGAAAGATTATCAGAGAAGGAAAGGGGCCAAGCTGCCAATATCGACGCAATTAATGATACACCACTACAAGTATACGGCCTTGTTGCATGAATCAAACATTCTAAATGTCATGCCAGTGAAAACTGGCATCCAGTTGCCCGTAGTATATATTTTGTTAAGTCATCCCAAGCATAGCCCGTCATTCCGAGCGTAGCCCGTCATCCCGAGCGTAGCGAGGGATCTCCCTCTATGCCACTCTTAGGAGATCCCTCACAATGTTCGGGATGACGTGGAAACATGGCCATTTATGCAACAAGGCCCAAGTATACTATCTCCGCTCCATTTGGTTCTTTACATTATGGCAGTCTGCTAATCACGTTATCTACAACAAATTGGTAAGATTCTTCAAAGCTCCAATTCAATTCTATGGGTAATAATGAGCTCATGTCAGACTGGAAATCTGGGTGATTCTTCTTTAATGCCAAATTCTTTAAAAAATCTTCTCCTCGAATATGAGTGTTGTCGTTAGCACAATATTTTGAATAAATTTCAAAAACCCTGTTTAAGTCAATCAACTCTTGCTTGGTCACATACCATACATCAAATAAGTCTCGACCTTTTCGGCGCTGATATAGAGCGCGCAGCTTAGTTGCCATAAGCTCATCAATTTCATAAGTGATAATATCAGCAGAGCCATTAAACCATTCGGATTGCACATCAAATTTTTCTACGCGTAAAGGCAATACCTGAAAATGCTCAGTCGTGTTGATTTCAATTTTTAATTTGGTGGGCACTTTATTAATGGACTCATATTTATAAATCAACTTCGCACTACGCTCGGTAATTTTCCATTTTGGATCGCCCAACCATGGCTTTAACAATATTCTGATTGAATCAATTGTTTTTCCAATAGGCTCAGGCCTTTTCTGCACAAAGTCGATATCTTCACTGTACCTTGCTGGGGGCTTTAAGAATAATTTATTAAGTGCGGTACCTCCACGAAAGACAAGCGCATCTTTTATATAAGGTTCATTGTATAAATCAACTAAAGCTCTGCTGATCACTAAATCTTGCTCTATTTGCGGAAGTGTCCGCCATTTAACAGAGCTTTGCCATTGTTCAATAAAACTTTCGGGGATCATAAATCACTCTCAAAGTCGGTATTTTCAATAATTTTCCATTTTCTACATCGCGGATAGCCTATCCTTGATATGCTAGACGTCAATGGGGTATAGGATTTTACGTTAGATGATACATAGTCTGCGAGTACATCAAGAATAGTTCTCTTTATATCATCATCCATCACATCTACTTTCTCTATAATGTAACCTAGGCGTTGCAATTGATAGGATTCGCCTATCTTTTCAGCAAGCTCTATAACTGTATGAACATTCATACTTTCTATGAGCTCAGATAAGACAGTAGCGATGTTGTTCATACCACCTGCATGTTTTGGAAATTTCAACAAATCGATCGCTATCAATTCAGGTGTTGCAACTTTTAAATAACCAGTACTCACAACAAAATCCTTAATAGGTAAAGCAGCTAAAGATTTTTTGTAGATCAGTTTTATATGGACCTGACCAAATTTTAATGAGTGCTTAATTCGTTTATTAGTGATTACCTGAAAAACCATGGGCTTTTGGTGTGAAGCACCATAAAATCCTGCTGCGCTGAGTAGCGCGACATAGTACTCCGCATCAAGGTGTTTCATCATAATGGGAATTAATTCCTCAGCTGGAATAGAACCATATAATTTGTGTTCAGGAGGTACAATAACGTATAATCCGCTAATTGGACTAATAAGCTTTCCATCTCTTTTTAGCCGATACAAACCTGCTCTTGCAGCATCAGCAGAAAGGTTAAGAGCCTGTACGATCTCTTGAGAGGTGAAATATCTCTTTCCGCCGGATCGCAATTTTTCAAGATACTCAATAAACATAATATGCCCTAAAAGTGATATATTTCGTCACATATAGGACATAGTATATCTTAAGATCCATCAAAGTCAAGCGCAATTGAGATTACTATGTCCTAAAAGTGACGATTTTTGTCACTAATAGGACATGTCATTTCTTAAAGACCAAGAACAGTACTACCATGTTCTTAAAGTGTCATATTTCGTTATTTTAAGAGCATGGTATCCTCGGTTTCTTCTAATAGTGATTTCGTCGATTCAACGGCCTTGTTGCATGAATAGCCATGTTTCCACGTCATCCCGAACATTGTGAGGGATCTCCTAAGAGTGGCATAGAGGGAGATCCCTCGCTACGCTCGGGATGACGGGCTACGCTCGGGATGACGGGCTACGCTCGGGATGACGGGCTACGCTCGGAATGACGGGCTACGCTTGGGATGACTTAACAAAATATATACTACGGGCAACTGGATGCCAGTTTTCACTGGCATGACATCCAGAATGCCTGATTCATGCAACAAGGCCAGATTAAGGAAACAAATTCCTGTTTTTTAAAGTACCGTTATGCCACCATAAATGGCAAAAACTCCAAATCCTCCCAAAATTAACACAGATGCTGTGCGTATATGATTTGGTCATTCCGCTTATGCCATAGGGTATGAGGTGAAAAGCAACGCCCCAGAACGCTACCCAGATAACTTGGCGGAGAGGGAGGGATTCGAACCCTCGATACGCTTTCGCGTATAACGGTTTTCGAGACCGGCCCGTTCAACCACTCTGGCACCTCTCCGGCAAACTAGTATAAGGGAAAGAGAGGATAGAAAGTAGTAGGCCAACCCCAGGCAACTTCTTTGCTCAAACTATGAGGTTGTTGTGCCTTGGGCTAATTGTTCCAGATCTTGACGATTTGGATCTGGGCGTATTTTTACTTTGGAAAATTGTGTTATTTTTCCAACTGTTCCCACCGCGCATAAGCTTCTGCCAAAGCCGCTTCAATCTGCTTGACTTGTTGTTGCACCTCTTTTATCTCAGCAGGATTTTTTTGATAAAAAGCAAGATCGCCCATCATGACATGTAGCTTTGAAAGCTCTTCTTCTAGCTTCTCAATTTTTTTAGGCAATTGTGCCAATTCTCGTTTTTCAGGACCACTCAGGGAAGGCCTGTTAACCGCTACCTCAGTCTGCGCTGGAGAGAGTTTTCGCTTGTCATGCCAGCGGAGGCTGGCATCCAGTCCGACTGTATTAGGCTGGACCCCAGCCTGCGCTGGGGTGACAGGGAGTGTATTAGGCTGGACCCCAGCCTGCGCTGGGGTGACAGGGAGAGGCCTTTGCCGCACATAATCCTCATATCCCCCCACATATTCATTCAGTACTCCATTCCCTTCAAAAGCCCAAGTGGTCGTCACAATATTATCCAAAAAGCGTCGATCATGGCTCACCACTATCAAAGTGCCTGGGTAATCGACCAATCGCTCTTCCAACAACTCTAATGTTTCCGCGTCTAAATCATTCGTTGGCTCGTCTAAAATGAGGACATTATTGGGTTTAGTGAACAAACGCGCCAATAATAACCGATGTCGTTCACCGCCTGATAATGCTTTGGTCAGCACTTTCGCACGAGCAGGAGAAAACAAAAAGTCATTAAGATAGCTCATGACGTGCATGGATTTTCCATTCACTGTCACAAAATCACCCCCTTCCCCAATATTGGCCATCACAGGCTTGGTGTCATCCAACTGTTCGCGTTTCTGATCGAAGTAACGGATTTCTAATTGGGTGCCTTGCTTCACCATGCCTGCATCGGGGCTCTCTTCCCCCAACAATAATCGGAGCAATGTACTTTTGCCACACCCATTGGCACCAATAATGCCTATTTTGTCGCCTCGCATCACGGTGGTGGAAAAACGACGGATAATGGTTTTATCTCCATAAGATTTTTGAACATTCTCTAACTCAAATACGATTTTTCCGGATAAAGTCGCTGCTTGTGTGGCGAATTTCACCTTACCCACTTGATCTCGTCGCGCCCTTCGTTCCAACCGCATCTGCTCTAATGCTCTCACCCGGCCTTCGTTGCGAGCACGGCGAGCTTTTACCCCTTGGCGGATCCAAGCTTCTTCTTCTGCCAATTTTTTATCAAATACCGCATTTTTATGCCCTTCTGCGACCAGTTCAGCTTCTTTATGGACTAAATAATCCTGGTAGCTACCTTTCCAACTAATTAATTTCCCTCGGTCAATTTCAACAATGCGAGTGGCGATTTTACTCAGCAGTACCCTATCATGGGTGATAAAAATAACGGTTTTTCGGTATTTGAGTAGAAAATCTTCCAACCAGGCAATGGTGTCAATGTCCAGATGGTTGGTAGGCTCGTCCAGCAGTAAAATATCGGGCTCGGATACGATGGCACGCGCCATGAGTACCCGCCGGATGTACCCGCCTGATAAAGTAGATACCTCTTGGGTGGGATCTAAGTTCATTTTAGAGATAATGGCCTCTGCTCGATGCAAGCTTTCCCAATCTTCTTGATCTGACAGGACACTGCTGACCATCTCCAGAACAGTCCCTTTTAAGTCATTGGGGATTTCTTGCTCCAGTTTGGCTATTTTTAAGTCAGGGTTTCCTTCCACTTCGCCTGTATCAGCCAGCAGCTCTCCCTGGATGAGCTTTAAGAGGGAAGACTTCCCTGCTCCATTTCGACCGATAATACCAATCCGCTCCCGGGTTTCAATAGAGAGGTGAGCTTTATCTAACAAGACATCCATAGGGCCATAGGCCAAATGGATGTTTCGGAGGGTCATTAATATCATAAGAGGGGCATTGTCTCTGAATATGATCAAAAAATCTATATTATTGTTGAGAATGTCGGTTATTTTCTGATTTTGGAACCAAAGAAATGTGTAATGAATACCCCAATGCATCGGCATAGTGGTTTAGATGTTCTAAAGAGGTTTTTTTAAAACCACCGCCTTCGAGTCTGGCAATAGCAGGTTGTTTGGTATTTAGTTTTTCCGCTATATCTTCTTGAGAGAATTTTGCTTTTTTTCTCGCTAGAATAAAGGTTTCTATCCACTCAAATTCTGATTTCAAGCTGTCATAGGCTTCTTGAAATTTTTTGCTCTTTGAAGCAATTTTTTTAAATTCCTCAAACGTAGGTTTCCGTTCGACCATATTTCACCTCCTGATGCCGCTTTCTGGCTAATTTTAATTCATTCCCAGGGTTTTTTAATGATACTGGGCCTTGTTGCATAAATCAGGCATTCTGGATGTCATGCCAGTGAAAACTGGCATCCAGTTGCCCGTAGTATATATTTTGTTAAGTCATCCCAAGCGTAGCCCGTCATCCCGAGCGTAGCCCGTCATCCCGAGCGTAGCCCGTCATCCCGAGCGTAGCGAGGGATCTCCCTCTATGCCACTCTTAGGAGATCCCTCACAATGTTCGGGATGACGTGGAAACATGGCCATTCATGCAACAAGGCCCTTTCCATTCCATTGAAATACTACTTTCGAAAAGTATAACATAAACGTTATATTATGTCAAGGCAGCTAAACAATGGATAAGGCAATTTAACTAGATGAGTCTTGCCCGTGGGGTTCAGCGTGCTGAACCCCGTCTATGCTTCATAAATATCTTTTCGATGTTGGATGCCCACAACGATGACTGTGTTAGTTTCTGGCTCTATACGATACACAACGCGGTAATCACTGACACGCAACCGCCTATATCCTTTTAAGCTGTAACGCAACGGCTTTCCAAATCCAATGGGATCTACCATTAACCGTTCTTCAATGGCTCGTTTAATCAGTTTTTTCGCCCCTGTGGATAGGCTGGGAATATGTTTTTGAACGACTTCATCCAAATAACGAATTTGGTAACTCATTCCCATGCTTCGTCATGTCCCCGGGTTTTTGCCCCTTTTTTATCCAGATTTTTTGCCATTTTAGATAAATATAAATCTTCACGCATTTCCAGCGCGTCTAAAGTTAATTCCCGTACCAGGCCAGCCACAGAAGTATGTTCTTGCTTAGCTAAATAAGATAAAAAATCTGCCGTGGTTTCTTCAAAAGTAACGTTAATTCTTGGATTTTTAAAGGACATACTAAAAACCTTTCCTCATGTTAAGACAAATAAAGTGTAACGTTTTTACATCACTTTGTCAAGCAGGGTAAAAAGCTGTATAAATAATCAGGCATCTGAGGTTTTATCAAATGCGCATTGACACCTCTTTTTTTTTCTATTATACTTCTATCAATATTTTTTATTTTTAGGGAGATTGCTGTGCTTAATAATACCAAAATCTTCTCTATTCTACTTCGAGGGGCTTTCCCTCATTCTACCCATTGGCGCTAAGCCAATTCATACCATAGTTTTCTAAATCGTTATTTCCGTCGTGCTAACCACGTATTAGCCTAGCTATACGTGATATAGCATTTCGTTTTCTATCAAGAACCAGTTTGCTGGTTCTATAGGCACTCTATTCTTTGGGAGAAACCTGTCATGCCGCAAGAAAAAATATCCCTAAAACGGCTACAAGCCGCTGCCTTGCTGTTAACCGCAGCCTCTACAATTTCGGCCGCTGCACAAAACTTAATTCGCCTGATAGCACACTATGTACCATTCAAGGTGGGCCTAGGACTCCCCATCGTGGGAGCCTTCATCGATATCCCCATTTTCATTTACTGCCAATACGTTACTTGGAAGGGATATCAAAAAGAAAAAAAGCCTAACAAGATCTTATTGTTGGCCGGTCTCTTTGAAGGGTTAGGGCTGGCTTCCCTGGCAATTGTCGATTTAAGCGCTATTTTTTTCGCATCCGCTTTCGCTTTGGCAGGCCCTATCCTAGTCATTGTGGCGTTTTCTTTGTTTACCGCCCTTGCTTTGAAAGATTTGGGGAGTTTCTGCCTGTCCTATGCCAAGCAACCCAAAAACAGTTTCCGGCTAACGGCCCTGATTTGCAAAGTAGGAGCCGTGATTGGCTGCCTGGGGGTGGTGGCTACAGCCACTGCCTTCTTAACAACTCCCCTAGGCTTGCCCGTGCTGTTGGGGCTGTGCTTGGGGTTTATGATCTTACAAGCTGTTACCCTCCTCAGCACCCCCGTTCAGGTACTTCAACCGGCTGCTGCACAAAAGCCAAGTCCCATCGCCCTGAATGGTTATAAAGCACCCCTATTGGCGCTAAAACCCAATTCTCATCAATCCTGGATAACAGCCGCCAATGATGCGGCGCAAACATTACACCTGCATCCGCATTGGCGTTAAGCCAATCTATTCCTTTTATCCTTAAATAATCCATTTTACTAACCAAATTTAACCAAGGTGTATCATGCCTAAAAATTTTATGCTCTTTTTTCAAGAACTGGGTGAAACGTGTTTATCCGATCCAGACTGTCAAATCCCTGATCCCCTAGTGGGGGACAATCGTTGTCAGGAACGTGCGATTTATTTGGCCGCTTTATTCAAAAATCGACAAAAAGAACCCTATTCGCCTTCCAACCGGTATTCACCCGAAGAAATAGCCATTCTGGGCGCCGCTTTTTTCCTAACACTCATCACCAAACGACAATACGACGGTTTTGGCCTCATTGTCATGGAACGGACAATCTCTAAAACGAACGAAATTTCTTTGACATTTGGTAGTAATAAAGAATTAAATTCCTGTATTCAAGAGGCCCGAAACTTGATAGGCAATGCTTGCTACAATGCCCTAATAAGTAATTTATCCCCCTGCGACTATCAAAACCCACAAACAAAAGAACCTTTCAAACTGAAAAAAGCCGATTTGCCCAAATATATCATCCCTTTTTACCCCAGTGTGTTCGCTTCCCTAAAACAATGTCGTATAGCCAGTATTCCCTTGGTTTTATATAACATTAAGCTAACATTTAATGCAGCCACTCAAGCATATACCTTCGATAGGGAGGATTTTTTGGTGTTTATGCCTGGGGAACCATTTTTTTGTTTGCTAGATGACAAACTATCAGAAAACGAACCCGTCTTTTTTATTCGTAGCTTTCAAATAGAAAGATCAGATGAACCCTTTCAAGACGACATTGCCCTCTTGAAACAAAAGTTGGTGTCCATCGAGGGCGTTTTATTTAAATTAGCGGCCATTCACCCCCAATTTCCCGCATTTTCAGAAACAACAGAGGCTTGTTTTATGCAGGAACCATTGCCTGAACCGCCTGAACCTTGTGTTATGCAGGAACCATTGCCTAAACCGCCTGCACCTTGTTTATTCAGCAAAGATATTGGTTGTCTAAAACGAGCATTTGCTCAGGATAAAACACAGATGCAGCCTGAACAGCAATATATCTTGGTTAATAAAGACAAAAATTCTTCGGCCAGGAATATCAATTCCGTATCTTTGTCAGTTGACCACATAACTGCCTCTTTTTATAGAGATGCTGTTCGCTTCGATCAATATGTCCAAAATAAGCGGGCTCAGATCCTCCAAGATACCACCCCCAGCCCTGAATTTATTCCGCCTGATGTGCATTATTTTATGAAAAAACTCTACCCAACCCAATCAACAGAAAAAGGGGCAACCTTATGCGTCTAAATGCACGGCAACTCACCGTGATTCAACTGGGGGGCATTATTTGCCTACCCGCTTTATTAGCGGGTTACTGGTTGGAGCAGCATTATACCTGGGCAGGGGCGGTAGCCGCTTTATTAGTGGGTAACCTGGTGTTGTGGGGCATGGCTTTGTGCATGCTGAAATTGGCGCTTGAAAAACGTTTAACCACTGCAGAATGCGCCAAAGCGCTCTTGGGGCCCGTGGGAGAAATGGCTTGTGCCATTTCTTATGCCATTGCTTTAATTGGCTGGTTTGCCATTAACCAATATGCTCTGGTATCTCAAACTATGGCGTTATGGGGGCTGTCCTCCCAGGGGTTGTTATATGCCCTGTTATTGTTGGCAGGCGGGGTGAATATGGGGATCATTCAGCAGGGCATTCAAAAGATGGCACTGTTTGCGCGTATCAGCGTTCCTATGATGGGGGCAGTGATGGTGATTTTGCTGTCCCAATTCTATACCAGTCTACCTGTGCTAGAGACAGATTGGGTGCTATCGGGTTCAGCCATTTGGTTTGTGATCCACCTGTCGTTAGGCATGGTATTTGACATCCCCACTTACTATCGATACGCCAATACGTTTAAAGACGGGGTGATAAGTCTTACGTGTCTGTTTTTTGGGTTCATTCCAGCCATAGAATTGGTTGGAGTTTTGTTAGGCACCTCACAACCTTTGGGGGAAATTGCCTGGTTACAAACTGACTCGATGGTTTTAAAAGGGTTATATACCACTTTTATTGTGCTGGCAGGGCTGGCAACGAATAACGCCAATTTATATTCAGCAGCCATGAACAGTGCTTGTTTGATAGTGCTACCCTTCCACCAGCGAGTATGGCTTTTGGGGGGGATTGGTATCCTGTTAGGACTTTTTAACCCTTTTTTAGATTTTGATTCTTTTTTAAGTCTCATTACCCGAGGTATGTTGATGGTGGGCGCGCTTTTGTTGGGATTTTATGTCAAAGAAAGCATTAGTGCCAGATTATACAGGGGGACAAAATGATTTTAACGCAGTCGATATTAGAGCCTTTGTGCTTGGGAACTGCTTTTTTGGGCTCAGGCGGTGGCGGAGAACCCACTATAGAGCGTCGAATTTGCGAGACTTTGTTTCAGCGTACCGCTCAGGTGCTTGTTAAAGACATAGAAGATTTTTCAGATGACGCGCTGATTGTGCCTATTGCCTATATTGGCCCCTTGGTACTTCAAACGGAGTTACCCTCATTAGAACCATTCAGAGCGGTGTTGAATGCGGTGGCACGGGATTATAGTCGACCAGTGTCTGCGGTGATGCCAGGAGAAATAGGGGGTGGCAATGCCCTAACGCCTTTGATAGCCTCTTTGCTCAGTGGCATCCCCTTAGTAGATGCCGATTTAATCGGCCGCGCTTTTCCAGAGTTATCTATGTCGAGCGTGAGTGTTATTCCCAACGATATCTCGGTGGTGGCTTATTTGGCCTCTCCTCAAGGGAATGTCTATCGTTTTTCTTGTGCGTCAGCCCAAGCTTTAGAGGCGGCCTGTCGACAAATGTGTATTTTGGAAGGCACCTCTTTGGTCATGGCCATTTATCCTATGACCGGTGCGCAGGCGAAAAAAGTGGGGTTAAGAGGAGCGTATCGCCAGGCCTTAGCGTTAGGAAAAGCATTGCAACAAAAATCTCCCATCGAAGACTTCGTTCCTATAGGAAATGGGGTGATTCGGGATATCCAAAAAACCGTGGAAGCCGGATTTTTGGTGGGAGATTTTTCAGTTGAATCGGAAGAAACACGATATAAAGTCACCTTTAAAAATGAATATTTGGCTATAACAAATCTATTAGGCCAAAGCGTATGTGGTTCCCCGGATATTATTGCGGTATTGGCACAAGGGTTACCCGTTATGGTGGAACATCTTCAAGAGGGTCAAAAGATACAGTTAGGGTGTTACTCAGCTCATCCGATTTGGTATACCCCAGAGGGGCTGCGGGTGGCTGGGTTAAGGGCACAGTTCATCCAAAAACCTATTGAGTTGTCCGGCCAAATAGAAGGGTATAGAGAGTAAACGATATGAAAATGGCTCTTGGTTTGGAATTTTGACTGTTTCATTCAATAAACTGGGTATTTCAGAATTAAATCGCACACCAAAGGGCCAATGTTTTTCCTGAATAAAATAATGTAAAGATTTTAAACGCCCTGTTGTGCCCGCTTTTACTTCAATTGGAATAACATGGTTTTTATATTGCCAAACGTAGTCTAGTTCAGCAGAAGATTGGGCTTGTTCTCGAGTCCAGTAATATAATTCTGGCATTTGATAGGAGGGATATAATTGCAATAAAATTTGGCCAATAAATTGTTCGGCGAGGCTTCCTCGGTTAATCCAAGCCCAATTGGGAGCCTGGATAATCGACAAATAGCTTAATCCTGATGCTGAACATAAAAGCCCAATATCCACAAAAATGGCTTTAAATATTTTGGGGTCTATTTGTGCCCCCAAAGGTAAACCAGTTGAATGACTGTGATAAATGAGATGTATAATTTTAGCCAAATTTAAATGATCTAAGGCTTCTTTCACTTGAATTGATTTACTTTCGGGATCCAATTTAGCATATTTTATTTTTTGTCCTATCAAGCTGGGGAGTGTTTTAAAGATCTGCCTCAACAGGGGGATTTGTTTGATACGCCCATATTTGTGAAAGTCATCTTGATAAGTTTGTAAAATATTTTGCTTGATGTTATCAATTTCTTGAAAATCATGGTGCTCTGCATAATGCGCTGCCACTTCTGGCATGCCACCAATTAACCAAAATTGTTTAACTAATTCTAAGCAGCGTTGATGGATAGGGGCCGGGATAGTGTCTGATAATGAAACAGATCTCAGCCATGTGACCAAAGACGCCTCTCCTTGAGCCGTTAAGAAATCTTCAAATGAGATAGGGCCTAAATGAAAGTATTCAATTCGGCCTACAGGCATGGAGAACTTAGGTGTTGTTAGGGCAAAATCCAGTAATGAACCCGTGGCCACCACGGGTAGTTCAGGACATTCTTCATAAAAATACCTTAGAGTTTCAATGACTTGGGGGGTTGCTTGAACTTCATCTAAAAAAAGAAGGGAGGTTTTGGGATCGATTATTTTTTTGAAATAGATATTAAGCTGACTTATAATGATTTTTGGATCTTTCGTTTTGAAGAAATCAGCCAGCTCTGGGGACCGTTCAAAATTAAGTTCAAAACAGAAACGTTGGCTTAATTGGGCGACATGACGCACCAAGCTCGATTTCCCAACTTGTCTGGCGCCCCGTATCATCAGTGGTTTTCGGCCAGGCTTATTCAGCCAAATTAATAATAAATCTACTTCGAAACGGTGTATTTGCATTATTTTATCCAAAATAAGGGGTCTTTTTATCTTATAATAGATATTATAAGGCCTGATTTTAGAAAAACAAGTTCTTTTTAAGGGGTGTTTTTAACTTTACAACGTCATTATGCCACCATACAGAGCATAAACTCTTCAGCTTAAAGAGGGCCTTGTTGCATGAATTAGACATTCTGAATGTCATGCCAGTGAAAACTGGCATCCAGTTGCCTGTAGTATATATTTTGTTAAATCATCCCAAGCGTAGCCCGTCATCCCGAGCGTAGCGAGGGATCTCCCTCTATGCCACTCTTAGGAGATCCCTCACAATGTTCGGGATGACGTGGAAACATGGCCATTCATGCAACAAGGCCCTTAAAGAGTGCTTTTGGTTAAAATTGTTCTTTTCATTTCTCAAAAACATGCTATAATTGTAAAATGCATTTTACGATTTTAGGGGTATTTGAATGAATATAGAGCATTTTTTGGGGGAGCAACGTCAGTTAATGAGTAAACTTAGCGGTATTCAACGGTATCTTTATGCGCATATACACTGGAATGAGCGTTGTTTGGGTATTTTGGGCGCACGAGGTACTGGAAAAACCACGCTTATCTTACAGCATATTAGAGAGCAGTATGGCCTAGATACACAAAAAGCATTATATATTTCGGTCGATAGTCCTTTTTTCCAAGCACATGATTTAATGACTTTTGCCAAAAAATTCCATCAGTTAGGTGGGGAACTTTTGTGCATAGATGAAATTCACAAATATCCTAATTGGTCCACCCATATTAAAGGCATTTATGACAGTCTGCCGGATTTAAAAGTCGTTTTTTCAGGATCTAGTTTGTTGCAAGTCACTCAACAAAAAGCAGATCTCTCTCGACGGGCCATTATTTTCTATTTGCATGGGCTGTCTTTTAGAGAATATTTAAATTTTATTTTACCGGAACAATATTCTGTGATTAAATTGGAAAGCGTTCTAACTTCACACGTAACCATTGCAACGGAGATAACCGCTCAGATTAAAATATTACAACATTTTAAAGATTATCTGAAAATGGGGTATTATCCTTTCTTTTTAGAAGGCAAATCATTTTATCTTTTCAAAGTTGAAGAAGTGATAAAACATATTTTAGAAGTTGATTTGCCTGTTGTTAATCGTATAGAGGCTCGACAAATTTCAAAAATAAAAAAATTGCTTTATATTTTGGCAACCAATGTTCCTTTTGTGCTCAACATGACCAAACTGGCGGAAGCAACGGATATTTCAAGGCCACAACTGTATGAGTATTTAGAATACTTACAAAATGCAAGATTGCTCAATTTGGTTCGCAGTTTGGGGAAGGGGTATGCTATTTTAACAAAACCCGAAAAGATTTTTTTGGAAAACAGCAATCTGATGTTCAGTCTTTCAAGCGAAGCAAATGTGGGTTCTATGAGAGAATTATTCTTTGTCAACCAGGTGCGCAATGCAGGCTCTCTACACCCTGCTCTTATCAACAACACCGTTGAGATTTCAGGGCAAGGTGATTTTGTTGTGAATGGGCAGTATACTTTTGAGATTGGAGGAAAGAAAAAGGGGTTTGATCAGCTGGAAAACGTGGAAAATGGATTTGTTGTTTCTGACGATATTGAAATTGGATTCAAAAACAAAATCCCTTTATGGTTATTTGGGTTTTTGTATTAAAACGACCCCCAAGGGCCTTCGCCCTAAAAGGGGGGGCCTTTGGCGTCTAATTTTGAGATAAATCGTGCCAAAACAGAGACAATCGTGCCAATTTTGAGATGAATCGTGCCAAAACAGGTTTCACTGGCATGACATCCAGAATGCCTGATTCATGCAATAAGGCCAAATGGAAGCATCAGTCTTAAATAATGCGGGCATAAGCTGCCTGCCAAAAATCCAATTCATATTGCACACTTGTTTGAAAGGTTCCTAACATAGACTGTTGCACAACAGCATCCGCTTGTTGCGCTAAATCTCGCGTACAGGCAATGGCTTCCTGGACACTGGTATTAAACGCTGTGCCACTGTATGTTTCAATCCAGCGGGCATAAGGGTGCTCAGACATCTGGGGAGCGTGTTGGCGGGTATATAAGCCCACCTCTTGGTAAATCCAAAAACAAGGTAAAACAGAAGCAACCGCTACCGCTACGGGTTGTGTGGTACACATATGCTTTAAATGACGGATATAGCGCACTGTGGCAGGGGTGGCTTCCTCACAAGATATGGCTGGTAAAAAATATTGGTGTACTACCCCTGCCTCAACATCACGCGTTTCTTGGGCAAATTTTAAAAAGAGGGCACTGTCAGGG